>JALFAD010000061.1 GCA_022772525.1 Clostridiales bacterium | reverse complement strand
GCTCTGCGGCTGACGCCTCCGCTGAACTACTCTCTGGAGCAGTATTTGGAATTTCTGGCGGACGATGAGCTGCTGGAATGCACCCCCAAGAGCCTGCGGGTCCGCAAGCGGGAGCTGGATCACAGCGCCCGTATGCGGAGTCTCATGAAGAAGCGGGCACAGGAACAGGCTTAATACAAGGAGAGATGCCCTTGTGCGTCCTGAAAAATCGATTCTTTTCGCTCTTATCTGCGCATTTTGCCTGACGGGCTGCGGCCAGTCCGCGCCGGTGGAAACCACCGCTCAGACGGAAGCCGCCATGCCGGTGACAGCGGCAGAGCCGGTGGTGGAAACAACGGCGCCCGCCGAAACAAAGCCGCAGGAAGAACGGTTTATCCTGACCTTCGCCGGGGACTGCACGCTGGGAGCAAACCCCAAAAATGCGTACGCCGACGTTGGTTTTCCCCGGGTGGTAGGCGAGGATTACGGTTATCCTCTGCAAAACGTCGTTTCCTATTTTGAATCCGATGACGCCACCTTTGTGAATTTGGAGGGAACGCTTACCGACGTGGGAAACCCGGCGGACAAGACCTACACCTTCCGCGGCTCCCCCGCCTACAGCCATATTCTCACGGACAATTCCGTGGAGGTGGTGACGCTGGCAAACAACCACAGTTTTGACTACGGGCAAGCCGGCTATGATTCCACCCGCTCTGTGCTGGAGGAGGCGGGCATTCCCTACGTGGAGCGGGACAGCGGTGTACTTATAGAGTTGGACTGCGGCCTGACGGTCGGCATCTACGGCATGGTTTACTACCATCTGGATGTTGCCGACATGAAAGCGGAAATTGCCTCCCTGCGGGAGCAGGGCGCGGAGCTGGTGATTGTCGCGCCCCACTGGGGCGTGGAGGGCAGCTACCGTCCTACCCGGCAGCAGATTGATATTGCCCACACCGCCATCGATGCCGGAGCGGATATCGTGTGGGGCAGCCACCCCCATGTGCTTCAGCCCATCGAAGAATATAATAGTGGCATTATCTACTATTCCATGGGCAACTTCTGCTTCGGCGGAAACAGCTGCCCCGAGGATTTTGACACCACCCTGCTTCAGCAGGAGGTCATCCGCACTCCGGAGGGCAAAATTTCTCTGGGAAGCCTGAAAATCATCCCCTGCCGCATCAGCTCGGAGCCGAACATCAACAACTATCAACCTACCCCCATGCCGGTGGGCTCCGAGGATTACCGCCGGGTTCTGAGCAAGCTGGACGGCTCCTTTGAAGGCCCCAATCTGAAAATCCGCAAAATCGGGAAATAATGATTGACCAAACCGCTTTTTTCGGTTATAATGGTCTGGCGTGACTGTGAAGGTCATGTAATTTTGTGTTGCTGCGGTCAATTTTGACTGTTGAGCATATTGAATTTGACAGGAGGTGTAAGTGTTATGAAGCGTACCTACCAGCCCAGCCGCCGCCATCGTTCCAAGGTGCACGGTTTCCGTCAGAGAATGGCTACTTCCAACGGCCGTAAGGTTCTGGCCCGCCGTCGTGCGAAGGGCCGCAAGGTTCTGTCCGCCTGATGCGCCGTCCGTAGGTCGATACGATAGGAACGGAATAGCGCTTACAGAGCGAAACGGGAGCTACAGCGGGGTGAATGGAGCATTCGCCCCGCTCCCTTTTTCGTAACACAGGGATGATTTCATGAAGTATTCGGTAAGTCTGAAACTCAATCACATTTTTCGCCGTCTGTACCACACCTCCGGCTTTGCGGACGGTTATCTGGTGCTCTATGCCCGGAAAAACCGCACCACGCAAAACCGGGTGGGCATCACCGTCAGCAAAAAGCTGGGCAAGGCCCACGTGCGCAACCGCACCCGCCGCCGTCTGCGGGAGGTCTACCGGCTGAGTGAAGAGAAATTCCGTCCCGGCTGGGACATTGTTGTGGTTGCCCGGACGAAGGCGGTGGATGCCGAGTTTTCCCAGCTTGTGAGAAGCTATCTGACACTGGCAAAAAAGGCGGGCATTCTCCGGGAGGATGGATTGTCATGAAGGTCATTCTTTTGTCTCTGATTCGCTTTTATCAGCGCAATATTTCCCCGTTTTTTCCGGCAAGGTGCCGGTTTCGGCCTACCTGCAGCGCATACGCCATGGAAGCAATCGGCAAGTACGGGGCATGGAAGGGCGGCAAGCTCGCCCTGAAGCGTTTCTTACGCTGCAATCCCCTCTACAAAGGGGATATCTACGACCCCGTTCCCTGATGTCCGTTTCCCACAACTCTTAAGGAGGAAAGCCAATGATTCTCGCATTTAAGCTCAGCGACATCATCACCGTCCCCTTTGGCTGGCTGCTGGCACTGCTGTACCACGCCACCAACAACTACGGTGTCGCTCTGATCATCTTCGCTCTGGCGGTGCAGGCCGTTCTGACCCCTATCAACGCCAAGGCGAAAAAGGGCATGATGGGTATGTCCCGTCTGACCCCCCAGGTGCAGGACATCCAGCGCCGCTATCCCAACGACCCTCAGAAGCAGAATGAGCTGACCCAGAAGCTGTATCAGGACGCGGGCGTGTCCATGACCGGCGGCTGCCTGTGGAGCTTCATTCCCATGCTGATTCTGATTCCCCTGTACGCCGTCATCCGTCAGCCCATCACCTACATCCTCATGGAATCTCAGGAGACGGTCACCGAGATCATCCGCGTTCTGAAGGAAATTGCGCCAGAAATCTTCACCAAGAACAGCTACTACGATGAAATCTCCGCCGCACAGGCCATCCCCATGTACGCCGAGCAGTTGAAGGCCGCCATTCCCGCCATCAAGGACGTCACTTTGGCCGGCATCAACTTTAACTTCCTGGGCATCAATCTGGGCGCTGTGCCCCAGTTCAATATCTTCAGCTCCACCTGGGTCTGGAACTGGGCGCATATCGGCGCGTTCCTGATTCCCTGCCTGTCCGCCGGTTCCCAGGTGCTTCAGATGTGGATCAGCCAGAAAACCAATGATTCCGTCATCACCAATGACAAGGGTGTCAAGGATGAGGAGACCGCGAAAAACTCTCAGGCCGCCCAGACCAATCAGGTCATGATGTGGATGATGCCGCTCATGTCCCTGTGGATCGGCTTCACCCTGTCCGCCGGCCTGTCCCTGTACTGGTTCATCGGCGGTGTATTCCGCATGATCACCGACCCCATTATGACCAACCACTACCGCAAAATCTACGATGCCGAGGATGCCGTCCGGCTCCAGAAGGCGATGGAGGAGGAACGGATTGAGGCCGAGAAGGAGCGCATCCGTGCCGAGCGCCGGGCCGCCAACCCCGACGGTATCACCACTAACACCAGCAAGAAAAAGCTGCAAAAGCAGCAGCGGGATCAGGAGCAGGCCGCCAAGGCTGCTGCCGCCAAAGAGTACGCCGCTCGGAAGGGCATCGTGGACGAGGAGGACGAGGAGGAATCCTGTATGTCCGGCATTCCCAGCCGTCCCTTCTGCAAGGGCCGCAATTATGACCCCAACCGCTTCGGTTCCAACGCTACGGAGGAATAATCTATGGAAAAAACCATCGTATCCACCGGAAAAACCATCGACCTTGCCATTGAAGCCGCTCTGAACCAGCTGGGTCTGGACCGGGACAGCGTATCCGTTATGGTTCTGCAGCAGGCCAAGTCCGGCTTCCTGGGCTTTGGCGCACAGCCGGCCAAGGTTCAGCTGACCTATGAAGTACCCGACCCCGTGGTGGAGAAAGCGACCGAGCAGCCCAAGAGCGCTCTGGGCAGCGCTTCCCGCTCCAAGCCCAAAGCCACTGCCATTCCCGGCGTAACCCCCGAGCCGGTCAAACCGGAAGCGCCCAAAGCTTCTAAGCCCGAAGCGCCCAAGTCCGAAGCTCCCAAGGCTCCCCGGCAGGACAAGCCCAAGACTCCCCGCCCCGAGAAGAAGCCCGAAGCTCCCAAGGAGCCAAAGGTTTACGCTCCCGCCGAGGCCGGCTCCACCGAGGAGCAAATTGAGCTGTTCATCAAGGGACTGCTGGAGCACATGGGTTCTCAAGCCGTTCCCCACTGTGAAAAGGTGGAGGCCAACACCTACAAGGTTGACCTCGTGGGCGACGATCTGGGCTATCTGATCGGCCGCCGGGGCGACACGCTGGACGCCATCCAGCACCTGACCAACTACACCATCAACCGCGGGTTAGACGGTCACGTCCGGGTGAATGTGGATGCCGAGTGCTACCGGGAGAAGCGGGAGGAGAGCCTGCGCCGCTACGCCCGCAAGAAGGCGCAGCAGGTGCTGAAGGCCCGCCGCCGCACCACGCTGGAACCCATGAACGCCTATGAGCGTCATGTGATCCACGCCGCCCTGCAGGACATGGACAACATCACCACCCATTCCACCGGTGTGGAGCCCAACCGCCGGGTTGTCATCGAGTATGTAAGATAACGGATAAGCCCCAGCCGACTCGGCTGGGGCTTCCGTCATAATGACGGAAAGTATTTCAAATGATATCCGCCGTTTCGTTAAAAGTGCTTGCATATCCCGGGAAAGAGCGGTATCATGGTAAGGGCAATTGCTGACTTTCAAAGCGGAAGGGAGAAAAAGCGCAATGGAAAAGCAATCACCAAAAGGAAGCAGAAACACAGTGCAGGTTCTCCTGTGGACAGTCATGATTGCTGTTATGGTGCTTTTGTTCGTGCACTTCATGCAGGACAATCGGCAGCGAATTTTGCAGCAGAACGCGAATTATGTCGCCGACAGCGCCCGACAGCGGGCCTCGGAGATAGACCGTGTTCTCAGAGAGGCATCTGAGCAGATTGGAATGCTCTCCTATTATCTGTCGGATTATCTGACAGCCCCTGTGGTTACACCTGAAGACCTGCGGCGTCTGGAAGAACACAGCTCCTTCGACTATGTGCGCTTTGTCAATGCGGACGGCCTGAACATTTCCTCCGACGGAAGGGAGAACGACGCAACAGACCGGGAATACTATCAGGAAGGCATGGCAGGAAAAGGCGGCACCTCCGTAACCCTCAACTCCCGAATCACCAACGAAACGCTGGTCAATTTCTACACGCCGGTCTACTACGAAGGTCAGATCATCGGCGTTCTGCGGGGCGTGTTTCTCGCGCAGGTGCGGATGCAGCAGCTGCTGGATTCCACCTTTTTCGGTGAGGAAGCTACCACCTATCTTTGCCTGCAGGACGGAACCATCATCGCGGGCTGCGGCCCTGACCTGCACTACGGCTATGAGAACGGCGTCCGCAAGCTGCTGCTCAGTGAGAGCGGTCTGGAGCCGAAAATGGTAGAGCAGGTTACGAACGCCTTCCGGGAGGGCCGAAGCACCAGCTTTACCTTCCTCGATGGGCGCAATACCGGCAACGGCTTTATCACCCGGCTGAACACCAACAACTGGTATCTGCTTCAAACCTTCCCGGCACAGGTCACCGGCAGCTTTTTCCGGGAGTCTATTCATACCGGCGTGGTGCTGGTTTTTAGTCTGGTAGGGTTGTTCGTCCTGTATATCGCCTTCGTGCTGTTTACCAGCTATCGGCAGCGCCGCCGGCTGATGGCGGAAAATCAGGACATGGACTATATCCTTCGGGG
This sequence comes from Clostridiales bacterium, assembly GCA_022772525.1. Lineage (GTDB taxonomy): Bacteria > Bacillota > Clostridia > Oscillospirales > Oscillospiraceae > Faecousia. The sequence continues at coordinate 3,633 of JALFAD010000061.1, read as the reverse complement.
TATGCCTATGCTGTTCACCCAGTTTGTTCTGATCGATCTGGACCGGAATACCTACCGTTACCTGCGGGGCAGCAGGCCAGGTCTGCCGGGCATTGCGCCCAGCGGGCAATACGCGCTGCTGCAGGAGCGTATCGTTCAGGATGTTGCCGCTCCGGCTGACCGGGCACGGATGCGCGAATTCCTTTCCCGGGAACAGATGCGCAAGCTGCAATTTGAGGATTCCAGTATCGAGCACCAGTCCCTTCAGGACGGCATCTGGGCACGGCTCAACGTGGTGTGCGTACAGAAGCACGATGGCATTCCGGTGAAGATTCTGCTGGCAAAGCAGAACATTACCGAGGTTCGGCGGAAGGAGATTCAGCGTCAGGAAACCCTGCAGAAGGCCATGCACGACGCGGAAAAAGCAAATATCGCCAAGAGCACCTTCCTGTTCAATATGTCCCACGACCTGCGCACTCCCATGAACGCCATCATCGGCTTTACCACGCTGGCCCAGCGGCACCTGAATGATTCCGCCGCCATGCAGGAGTATCTGGAAAAGATTCAGAATTCCAGCCAGATCCTGCTTGGCATTATCAACGACGTTCTGGATCTTGCCCGCATCGAAAGCGGAAAAACCACCCTTCACCCGGAGCCCGGTGATTTGCGCTCCACTGCGGAGGCCCTTCGGGAAATGTTTGAAGAAAGTATGGAAACCAGCGGAATTACCTTCCGGATGGAGATGGCTGTCTCTAACCCGCTGGTGGTCTTCGACTCCCTGCGTCTGAGCCAGATCCTGATCAATCTTCTCAGCAATGCCCGGAAGTTCACCCACCCCGGCGGCAGCGTGGCCTGCCGTATTCAGCAGGAAGGAACGCAGGAGAATAGCGCCCAGTTCTGCATGACCGTTTCGGATACCGGCATCGGCATCAGTCCGGAATTCCTTCCCAACATTTTCGGCGCCTTCGAACGGGAGCGAACCTCCACCGTCGCGGGCATTCAGGGTACCGGCCTCGGCCTGAGCATCGTTAAGGAACTGGTGGAGATGATGAACGGCACCGTCACGGTGGAAAGTACCGTGGGTAAGGGCAGCACCTTCATACTCCATCTTGCCTTCCCGATTGCGGAACCGCAGGCGCTGATTCCATCGAATGCCGCGAAAAAAGCCACGCCGGACAGCGCCGGGAAGCGGCTGCTGCTGGTGGAGGACAACGAGCTGAACAGGGAGATCGCGCTGGAAATTCTGACGGAGGCAGGCTATCAGGTGGAAACGGCAAATGACGGTAATGTGGCTGTGGACATGGTTTCCCAGTCCAAACCGGGATATTATAACCTGATTTTGATGGACATTCAAATGCCAACCATGGATGGTTATCAGGCCACACGGCTGATTCGGGCGCTGCCGGACCCTGCCCTCGCGAACATCCCCATTGCCGCCATGACAGCCAACGCCTTTGACGAAGATAAGCAGCGGGCCAGGGAGGCGGGTATGAACGCCCACGTCGCAAAGCCCCTGAACATCCAGCAGCTGATGGAGACCATCACCGCGCTGCTGGCAGCAAAATAAAGAAACTGCGGAAAGACATAAAACAGAGAGCAGCTTTCGCTGCTCCCTGTAAGAGATGCAATTAGGCGCGCTCAGCGGCCTCCACAACGTGCTTCATGAGAACGGAGGTGGTGACGGAGCCGACACCGCCGGGAACGGGGGTGATGGCGTCCACAATGGCTGCCACCTCGTCGAACTTGGCGTCGCCGGCGATGGCGCCCTTGCCGCCCTTGGCGTTGGGCTTATTCTCGTCCCAGTTGATGGACACGTCAATGACCACCTGACCGGGCCGGACATAGTCGGCGGTCAGAGAGTTCAGCACGCCAGCAGCGGAGACGATGATGTCCGCGTTCTTGCAGATTTCGGCGGTGTTGACGGTCTTGGTGTGGCAGACGGTGACGGTGGCATTCTTGCCCATGAGCATCATGGCAGCAGGCTTGCCGACCACCAGAGAGCGGCCGATGACGACGGCGTTCTTGCCCTTGCAGTCGATGCCGTAGTAGTCCAGGATCTCCATGCAGGCGGAGGGGGTGCAGGGGGCGAAGCCCAGATCGTTCAGGCCCTCAAACACACCGGCGTTGGACAGGTGGGTCATGCAGTCCACGTCCTTCTGGGGCGCCAGACGGTTGCAGATCTCATTCTGGTCGGCCTTCAGGTGCTTGGGCAGGGGCCGGAACATCAGCACGCCGTGGATAGAATCGTCGGCATTGACCTGATCGATGACAGAGAGCACATCCTCCTTGGTGGCGTCGGCAGGCAGCTCGAACTTCTTGACCTCCACGCCCACCAGCTCGGCCCGCTTGGTAGCGCCCTTCTCGTAGGACAGGTCGGAGGGGTCAGCGCCCACACGGATGATGCCCAGCGTAGGGACGATGCCCTTCTCCCGCAGGGCGGCGGTACGGGTCTGCAGATTGGCGTTCAGGGCATCGGTGACTTCCTTGCCCAGCAGTAACTTGGCCATGTAACATTTCTCCTTACTTTTTTAAATATACGAATTTGGATCGGTTGCGATACCGAGCTGTACCCGATGGCGTATCGATAACAGTCCAGCTGGCGCACGCATTGGCTGACCGCCCTGCGGCCTTATTGGCCGAAGCCGGCTTTGACTTCGTTGAAAATTTCGTCTGCCAGCTGGCAATATTTGTTCAGCATCAGGTTGGCCTTGCGGTTCAGCTCTTCGGCTACTTCCCGGTTTTTCAGGCTCTTGGTGTTGATGAACACGTTCAGGGACGCGGCCTGCAAAGCGGCCTTGCAGCACACCGCGCCGCAGCCGGCATCAGAGACAGCCAGCCGGGAGCCCTTGGCGGCAAATACAGCCACGCAGTCAATGGCTTCGCAGCACAGCTCCATGATGTGCATGGGCACCTTGCAGGCGGTGATGGTGGCCTCTTCCAGAATCTTATCCCGGTTGGGGTCGTCCTTGGGAATGCCGTAGGCCTTGGACAGGGGGACAAAGCCCTTGTCGTCCTCTTCCACCTGATCCAGCAGCTCCTTCTGCAAAGCGTCGCACTTGGCCTTCAGAGCGATGATCTCGGCTTCTACATCGGCGTACTTCTTTTTGCCCACGGTCAGGGAGCCGACCATGTTGCCCAGCGCGGTGCCGATGGCGCCCACCAGAGCGGCAGCGCCGCCGCCGCCGGGTGCGGGAGCGTTGGATGCCAGCACCTCCACAAAGGTACGGCAGGATTCCATTGTCATATCCATAAACAGAATTCTCCTGTATGTTCAAATTTGGGAAAAGCACAGGCGAGGGGTCGCCTGTGCTTTTTTGATTAAGTAAGATTCGCTTAGAACAAGCCGGTGATCTTGCCGGTCTCGTCCACGTCGATACGCTCGGCAGCGGGAACCTTGGGCAGGCCGGGCATGGTCATAATATCACCGGTCAGTACCACAATAAAGCCAGCGCCAGCTGCAATGCGGCAGTTTTTAATAGTAATAGTAAAGCCACTGGGACGACCAAGCAAAGTTTGGTCATCGGAGAAGGAATATTGAGTCTTAGCCATGCAAACAGGTAAATTGCCATAACCCAAAGCCTCGAACTCCTTCAATGCCTTGTCAGCTTCTTTAGTATAGTTTACACCATCAGCGCCATAAATTTCCTTGGCGAT
>JALFAD010000032.1 GCA_022772525.1 Clostridiales bacterium | reverse complement strand
TGGGCGCGAATCAATATTGATTATAAGGAATTTTTTATAGATGTCAAGGCTTATTGTCGAAATATTCGACAGAAATTATACTTAAATAAACAATTAAGTATTTGAAATTGGAATTTCTCTATGGTATCTTATTGTCATCGAAAATGAAAAAACATAGGGAGGATCAACATGGAAATTCTGAAATCTGCCGCAGCAGGCACTTTGGAATCCAGCGATGCCATGGTCACTGTGGAGCCCGGTGAAGACGGCATTGAGCTGGAGCTTTCCAGCAGCGTTATGAATCAGTATGGCCGCCAGATCAAGGCCACGATCCTGGAGACCCTGGACCGTCTGGAAGTTAAGAATGCTCGCGTGACCGTTGTGGACAAGGGCGCTTTGGACTGCACATTGAAGGCCCGCGTAGAGTGCGCCGTGTTCCGCAGCTGCGATGCATCCAGCGCAAACATTCCCTGGGGAGGTGCCATCAGATGATCAGAAGACCCAAGCCCGAACGGTTCCGCCTGCGCAGAACCATGATGTTCATGAACGCTCAGAAGCCCGGCCTGATCAAGGATGCCTACATCTATGGCTGCGACTCCATTATGCTTGACCTGGAGGATGCCGTTGCAGAGAACCAGAAGGATGCTGCCCGTTTCTCCCTGTACCATGCTCTGACCACCATTGACTATGGCAATACCGAGGTCATCGTCCGAATCAACGGCCTGGATACTCCCCATTGGCAGGAAGACATCCGCGTCTGCGTGGCCGGTGGTGCTGACGGCATCCGGATCGCCAAGTGCGAAAGCGCACAGGATGTGCACACGGTGGAGGCTGCCGTGGAGGCGGCCGAGCGTGAATTCGGCGTGGAAGTCGGCCGGACCCTGCTGATGGCTGCTCTGGAAAGCCCCAAGGGCATCCTGAATGCCTATGAGATCTGCTCCGCCTCCGACCGGATGCTGGGCGTCGCCATTTCCGGCGGCGATTTCCGCAAGTGCATGCAGACCAAGTTCACCCCCGACGGTGTGGATATGATGGTTGCCCGGGGCCAGATGCTGCTGGCTGCCCGTGCAGCCGGGATCCAGTGCTTCGATACGGTGTTTACCGACCTGGACGACAACGAAGGCTTCAAGGCAGAGGTCCTGCAGAACAAGGCTATGGGTTTTGACGGCAAGAGCCTGATCAACCCCAAGCAGATTCGTCTGGTCCATGAGGTTTTTGCACCCACTGAAAAGGAAGTCAAGCAGGCTGAGGCTGTTGTCCGTGCATTTAAGGAGCAGTCCGCCGCCGGTGTCGGCGTGTTCACCGTCAACGGTAAGATGATCGATGTGGCCTTCATTCCCGGCGCTGAGCGCACGCTGCGTCTGGCAAAGGCCTGCGGTATGTATGAGGGGGATCTGGTATGATTAACGCAGTAGGCAGAGATATTCCCGAAGCGCTGCTGGTAAACGGCAAGGAAGTTTACCAGGGCAAGAATTATATGGACGGCAAGTACCTCCAGAAGGCTGCCCCCAAGACGCGCCGGTTCGAAAAGCCCCAGGAGAGCAAGATCGTCGCTACCCTGGTGGACGCACTCAAGCAGTGTGGCGCCAAGGACGGCATGACCTTCTCCTTCCACCACCATCTGCGTGACGGCGACTATGTGGTCAACATGGTTATGAAGGCCGCCATCGATGAGATTGGCTTGAAGGACCTGACCATTGCCGCTACCTCTCTGGGCAGCGCCCATGATCCCATCGCCGATTATATTGAAGAGGGCAAGGTCATCGGCATTCAGACCTCCGGCATCCGTGGCCGGATGGGTGAGGTGGTTTCCGCCGGTAAGCTGAAGACCCCTGCAATTATCCGTTCCCATGGCGGCCGTCCCCGTGCCATCGAGGCAGGAGAGGTCCACATCGACATCGCTTTCGTCGCTGCTCCTACCTCTGACTGCGTGGGCAACTGCCGGGGTATCGGCGGCAAGTCCAACTGCGGCTCCATGGGCTATGCCATGACCGACGCCAAGTATGCCGACCATGTGGTGGTCGTTACCGACTGCCTGGTCGACTTCCCCAATATGCCCGCTTCCGTGGAAGCCATCGATGTGGATGCCGTTGTGGTGGTCGATTCCATCGGCAACCCCAAGAAGATCGCCTCTGCCGCTGCCCGCATCAGCCAGAACCCCCGGGATCTGATGATGGCCGAGAATGTGGCCAAGGTTATTGCCTCTACCCCCTATTTCAAGGACGGCTTCTCCTTCCAGACCGGTGTCGGCGGCCCCTCTCTGGCGGCCAACCTGTTCTTGGAGAAGTACATGGACGAGCGCAACATCAAAATGGGCTGGGCCATCGGCGGCATCTGCGGCCCCATGGTGGAGCTGCTGAAGAAGGGCAAGGTTGGAAAGGTGATTGACGTTCAGGACTTCGACCTGGATGCTGTGAACTCCATCAACCAGACCCCCAACCACTTTGAGATGTCCGCTTCTCAGTATGCCAACCCCGCCAACAAGGGCGCTTTCGTCAACAAGCTGGACTTCGTGGTCCTGGCTGCCCTGGAAATCGACACCGGCTTTAATGTCAACGTTCTGACCGGTTCCGACGGTGTGCTTCGCGGTGCGCCCGGCGGTCACCCCGATACCGCTGCTGGTTCCAAGGTCTGCATCATTGTTACCCCTCTGACCCGCGGCCGCATGGCTACCGTCTGTGAGAAGGTTGTTACCGTTACCACTCCCGGCGATTGTGTGGATGTGCTGGTTACCGATTACGGCATTGCCGTGAACCCCCTGCGCCCCGACCTCATCGAGTGCCTGGACAACGCCGGTATCCCCCATGTCTCCATTGAGAGCCTGAAGGAGAAGGCCTATTCCTTGGTTGGCCGTCCTGACGACCTGGAGTGGGAGGACAAGGTGGTTGCCGTTCTGGAAGCCCGTGACGGCACCATTCTGGACGTGGTCCGCAAGATCAAGCCCCTGTCCCTGTAAGGACATTCAGGGGGACTGAAAAATGTCCCCCTTTTTGTTATGAATTCCCAGCAGTTTTTGAACCGTAATATAGAAAGGAATTTCGAGAATGAGTGATACCATCGTTGGTCTGCTTGGACTGGTAACCATCGTTGCAATCGTTGTTACCCTGTTCAAGAGCAAGACCCAGCCCGCTATCGCGTTTATTGTCTTCCCCTCCATCCTGGGCCTGATTCTGGTCCTGGGCGGCCGCTTTACCTTTGACAACCTGGCAGCTATGATCAAGGCCGGCTTTAACTCCACTGCGCCTACCGCTGCCCTGTTCGTTTTCTCCGTGCTGTACTTCGGCATTATGACCGATGCCGGCATGTTTGATGTGATCATCGGCAAGCTGATGAAGCTCATTGGCAACAACGTTATCGGCGTGTGCGTCATGACCTGCCTGATCGCCACCATCGGCCATCTGGACGGCGGCGGCGCTTCCACCTTCTGTATCGTGGTTCCCGCCATGCTGCCCGTGTACAAGAAGCTGCACATGAAGCCCACCTCCCTGCTGCGCATCGCCGTGCTGGCGATGGGTGTTCTGAACCTGATGCCCTGGGCTGGCCCCACCATGCGTGCCGCCACCGTGCTGGGCGTAGAAGCCAGCGAGCTGTGGTCGACCCTGATTCCCATTCAGATCTTCGGTCTGATTCTGGCGTTCGTTGTCGCCGTGATCACCGGCATTCTGGAGAAGAAGAACGGCGCGGGTCTTGCCGAGGGCGAGACGCTGGAGGTCAGCTCCGCTTCCTCTGATGCCAGCGAACTGGCCCGTCCCAAGCTGTTTCTGTTCAACGTTATCCTGACCGTTGCCGTCATTGCCATGCTGATCTGGGACGTGTTCCCCAGCTATGTGCCCTTCATGCTGGGCGTCGCCATCGCCCTGTTTGTCAACTACGGTGCTTCCGCCAAGATGCACAAGAAGATCATCAACCTGCACGCCGGCCCCGCCCTCATGATGTGTTCCACCCTGATGGGCGCCGCCGTCCTCATGGGTGTGCTGACCACCAGCTTCAACTACAAGCTGGATGAAGCGGGCAACATCATCGGTCTGGTTGCCGCCTCTGCCAAGAGCACCGCCGCTACCGACGTGCCCAGCGTGGTGCGCTGCCTTGCCGGCCTCGTCACCTCCATTCTGCCCACCGCCATCGGTCAGAACCTGCCTCTGGTCATCGGCGTGCTGTCCGTGCCTCTGGCGCTGGCCTTCGACACCGACTCCTACTTCTATGGAATGCTGCCCGTCATCATCGCCATCGGCGAGGGCTTCGGCGTCGCCGCGCTGCCCATCGCGGTTGCCATGGTGGTCTGCCGCAACTGCGCCACCTTCATCAGCCCCATGGTTCCGGCTACCCTGCTGGGCACCGGCCTTGCGGACGTGGATATCAAGGACCACATCAAGTCCTCCTTCCTGTGGGTCTGGGGCTTCTCCATTTTGTGCATGGTGTTTGCCATCGTGATCGGCGTCATTCCTCTGTAAATTTGCTGCCCTCCTCCTTACTTTTCCCCCGGTGTCCGGCCCAAGGATGCCGGGGGTTTTCTCGCGGCGAGTCGCCGCAGACAATGCGTGCGCGGTTGGCGTGAATTCGTTACACCATTGGGCGTGCTCGGTATCGCTACTTTATCCCGTCATGAGATTCTGCTTATTATCAGGTTTCAGTATAAACTTGAAAAACCGTGAGCAACATGGTATTCTATCCTGGGGCGGAGCATGACCCCGCCCTACGAAATTTGCGTCCTAATTTGAAGGTGATTTTACGGATAACAAGAGAAACCCCTTACAGCTGTTTCTGGAATTCGCGAAGTTTGGCTGCTTTACCTTCGGCGGCGGCTGGAGCATTATCGCCCAGATGCAGCAGCTGTATGTGGAAAAGCGGAAGGAAATAACCTCTCAGGAGCTTCTTGACCTTGCCAGCGTTGCCAAGAGCCTGCCCGGCACCATGATCGGCAATGTCGCCATGCTCTACGGCTACCGGGCAGGCGGGCTAGCCGGGGGCTTTGCCGCCGTGTTCGGTATGATTCTGCCGCCGCTGGCGGTGATTCTGGTCATCAGTTATTTTTACGCCGCCTTCCGCGCGAACCCCTGGGTCAGCGCCGCCATGGAGGGTATGCAGGCCGCGGTGGTGCCCATTATTTTCAGCGCCGCCATCAATCTGGTGAAAGGCAGTATGCCCTACCCACCCTGCGTCCTTCTGCTGCTCATTTCTGTTGCCGCTTACCTGTTTACCGACCTCAACCCTATTTTTCTTGTGATTCTGGGCGTGGTGCTGGGGCTGGTTATCGGCAGCTGCTACGAAAGGAGGAATCTCCATGATCCTTCTTAAGCTGTTCTGGAGCTTTCTGCTCATTGGCTTCGGCAGCTTCGGCGGACTTTCCATGATCCCGCAGATCTCCAATGAGGTGCTGAGCAACGGATGGATGACCGCCGAGCAGGTTACGGACATCGTAGCCATCGCCGAAATGACTCCCGGCCCGCTGGGCCTCAACTGCGCTTCCTTCGCGGGGATGCAGGCGGCGGGGATTCCCGGAGCCATCGCGGCGAATCTGGGCGTGCTGACCCCCTCCATCACCCTGTGCGCCATCGCCGCCGTTTTCTTCCACAAGTTCCGGAGCAGCCGGGTGATGCAGTGGATTCTGGTAGGCGTGCGGCCCATCTGCCTTGGCATGGTGGTAGGCGTGCTGATTTCTTTAAGCGTCAGCAACTATTGGAGCGGCTCCGCCCTGAATCTGACCGGACTGGTCATCGGTGCCATTGACCTGTACCTGCTGATGAAGCGCAAGGTTGGTATCCCCACGGTTCTGGTTTTCAGCGCCGCCGCAGGGCTGGTGCTGTTCGGACTGCTGGGACTGCCTGCGTAATCACGGCTCCCCCGCTGGGGGAGCTGCTGAGTGAAACGAAGCTGAGGGGGTGTCCCTGCTTGGGAGAAAACCCCTCAGTCAAAAATCAAGGATTTTTGACAGCTCCCCTGAAAGGGGAGCCAAGAAGGAGGAAATCGGAATGACGGAACAAACCATGATTGACCTGGCGCTGGAGGAAAATTTCGCCGCCGCGGTGGTGGTGGACACGAAGGACATCGTGTTCGACCCCATTTTCCGCCCCTGCTGTGAGGAAAACCTCTGCGGGCAGTACGGCGTCAACTACACCTGCCCCCCGGACTGCGGCACCCCGGAGCAGATGGCACACAAAATTCAATCTCACAATAAGGCGCTGGTGCTGCAAACCATCTGGGAAATCCCGGATATGTCGGACACCGCCGCCACAAAGCCGGCGAAAAAGGCCCACAACGCCGCCCAGCTGCGTCTGGCGAAGAAGTTTCGGGAGGGTGGTGTGCCCGGCTTTCTGGTGGGGGCCAGCGGGTGCGCCCTGTGCAGTCCCTGCCATCTGAAAAACGGGGAGCCCTGCCCCCATCCCGAGGAACGGTACTCCTGCATGTCCGCCTACTGCGTGTTCGTGCAAAAATTAGCGGAGCGCTGCGGCATCGACTACGACTGCGGCCCCGGATTGCTTGCTTTCTTTGGTATGTATGTGTTCGATTAATCAGGTAAATTTCCCTTTCGTTGCACAGGCGCTTACAGCGCCCATGGCTTCCCCCGGGGGTGGTGCTCCGCGCAGCGAATCAAAATCAAAATGATTGCCGGTGGCAATCATACCTTGATTTATTAGCTGTCGAGCGCAGCGAGACTGATGAGGATCGGCGAA
>JALFAD010000043.1 GCA_022772525.1 Clostridiales bacterium | reverse complement strand
GTATAAAAACCTCTGGCCAGGCACCACGAAAGTAACACTTTCGAGTACCGATGAAATCATTATATTATGAAGGAGGGAAGCAAAGTGCCCAGAAGAGGTAATGTTCCCAAGAGAGAGGTCCTTCCGGATCCCAATTACAATTCCGTTCTGGTTACCAAGCTCGTTAACAGCATCATGCTGGACGGCAAGAAGGGTGTTGCCCAGAAGGTCGTTTATGGTGCTTTCGAAATCGTCGAGAACAAGACCGGCAAGAACGGTCTGGAAGTCTTCCAGCAGGCGATGGAAAACATCATGCCCGCTGTGGAGCTGAAGGCTCGCCGTGTGGGCGGCGCCACCTATCAGGTGCCCATCGAAGTCCGTCCTGACCGCCGTCAGACCCTGGGTCTGCGGTGGATCACCACCTACAGCCGCGCCCGCAGCGAGAATACCATGAAGGAGCGGCTGGCCGCTGAGATCATGGACGCCGCCAATGGTACCGGCGCATCCGTGAAGAAGCGCGAGGACGTTCACAAGATGGCCGAAGCCAACAAGGCCTTCGCCCACTTCCGCTGGTAATAAAGGAGAGACTCAATGCCTAGACAGTATTCTCTGGAGAATACCAGAAACTTCGGCATCATGGCTCACATCGATGCCGGCAAAACCACTACCACCGAGCGTATTCTGTTCTACACCGGTAAGAACTACAAGATCGGTGAGACCCATGACGGCTCCGCTACCATGGACTGGATGGCACAGGAGCAGGAGCGTGGCATTACCATCACCTCCGCTGCTACCACCTGCTTCTGGAAGGGCTGCCGTCTGAACATCATCGACACCCCGGGCCACGTTGACTTCACCGTTGAGGTGGAGCGCTCCCTGCGTGTTCTGGACGGTGCTGTCACCGTTCTGTGCGCCAAGGGCGGCGTGGAGCCCCAGACCGAGACCGTCTGGCGTCAGGCCGACGAGTACAAGGTGCCCCGTATGATCTACGTCAACAAGATGGACATCATGGGCGCCGACTTCTACCGCGTGCTGGACATGATCGATGAGCGCCTGAAGTGCAACGCGGTGCCCATCCAGCTGCCCATCGGTTCCGAGGCCTTCTTCAAGGGCAACGTGGACCTGATCACCATGAAGGCCAACGTCTTCTATGATGAGCTGGGTAAGGATGTGCGCGTTGAGGATATCCCCGAGGATATGGTGGACATCTGCAACGAGTACCACGAGAAGCTGATGGACGCCGTCTCCTGCCTGGATGACGACATCGCCATGATGTATCTGGAAGGCGAAGAGGTTCCCATCGACATGATTAAGGCCTGCATCCGCCGCGCTACCATCGCCAACGAGATGGTGCCCGTGGTCTGCGGCACCTCTTACAAGAACAAGGGCGTCCAGGAGCTGCTGGACGCGGTGGTTGACTATATGCCCAGCCCCCTGGATAAGAAGGGCATCAAGGGCATCAACCCTGAGACCGAGGAGGAGGACTTCCGTCCCGCTTCCGACGAGGCTCCCTTCTCCGCTCTGGCCTTCAAGATCGCTACCGACCCCTATGTCGGCAAGCTGTGCTACTTCCGCGTGTACTCCGGTACCCTGGAGAAGGGCACTTCCGTGCTGAACTGCACCAAGAACGTCAAGGAGCGTATGGGCCGCATCCTGCAGATGCACGCCAACCACCGGGAAGATATCGACATGGTCTACGCCGGCGATATCGCCGCCGTCGTGGGTGTGAAGAACACCACCACCGGCGATACCTTCTGCGATGAGAACCATCCCATCATTCTGGAGTCCATGGTGTTCCCCGAGCCTGTTATCGAGGTCGCCATCGAGCCCAAGACCAAGGCCGGTCAGGAGAAGATGGGCATCGCCCTGAGCAAGCTGGCTGAAGAAGACCCCACCTTCCGGACCTACACCAACAAGGAAACCGGTCAGACCATCATCGCCGGCATGGGCGAGCTGCACCTGGAGATCATTGTTGACCGGCTGCTCCGTGAGTTCAAGGTCGAGGCCAACGTGGGCGCTCCCCAGGTTTCCTACAAGGAGACCATCCGCAAGAGCGTTGAGCAGGAGACCAAGTACGCCCGTCAGTCCGGTGGTAAGGGCCAGTACGGTCATGTTAAGATCCGTGTGGAGCCCAACGAGCCCGGCAAGGGTTACGAGTTCATCAACGCCGTTGTGGGCGGCGCCATCCCCAAGGAGTATATCCCCGCTGTTGACGCCGGTATTCAGGGCGCAATGGAGGCAGGCGTTCTGGCCGGCTACCCCGTTGTGGACGTGAAGGTCACCCTGTTCGACGGCTCCTACCACGAGGTGGACTCCTCCGAAATGGCATTTAAGATCGCCGGTACCATGGCCTTCAAGGAGGCCTGCCGGAAGGCGAACCCCGTCATTCTGGAGCCCATTATGAAGGTTTCCGTCACCGTGCCCGATGAATACATGGGCACCGTCATCGGCGACATCACTGCCCGCCGTGGTAACATCCTGGGCCAGATCACCCGTACCGGTGCTGTTCAGGTGGATGCCAACGTGCCTCTGGCGGAGATGTTCGGCTACGCCACCGACCTGCGCAGTAAGACCCAGGGCCGCGGCAACTACACCATGGAGCCCAGCCACAACGCCGAGCTGCCCAAGTCCAAGACCGACGAGATCATCAAGGCCCGGGGCAGAGAGTAATAGCGCTTCATTTCCTGTGGGAAGCCCCGCTTCCCATGGAAAATGCAGATATTTTCCGTGAAATTTCAAAATTTCTCTTGTGTTTCCCGCATTTGTGTAGTATGATGTACACGATGTGCGGTGACGCACGAACCTAAGTTGTTCATTTATTTCTATAATCATTAACTAGGAGGAATATTTCAAATGGCAAAGCAGAAGTTTGAGAGAAATAAGCCCCACGTTAACATCGGCACCATCGGCCACGTTGACCACGGCAAGACCACTCTGACCGCCGCTATCACCAAGTATCTGGCTATGAAGGGCCAGGCTGAGTTCGAGGACTACGCTTCCATCGACAAGGCTCCCGAAGAGAAGGCTCGTGGTATCACGATCAACACCGCTCACGTTGAGTACGAGACCGACAAGCGTCACTACGCTCACGTTGACTGCCCGGGCCACGCCGACTATATCAAGAACATGATCACCGGTGCTGCTCAGATGGACGGCGCTATCCTGGTTATCGCTGCTACCGACGGCCCCATGGCTCAGACTCGTGAGCACCTGCTGCTGGCCCGTCAGGTCGGCGTGCCCTATATCGTTGTGTTCCTGAACAAGTGCGATCAGGTCGACGACGAGGAGCTGCTGGAGCTGGTTGAGATGGAAGTCCGCGAGACCCTGAACGAGTACGAGTTCCCCGGCGACGACACCCCCATCATCAAGGGTTCCGCTCTGAACGCTCTGGTTTCCGAGTCCAAGGATCCCGACGCTCCCGAGTACGCCTGCATCAAGGAGCTGATGGACGCTGTCGACACCTATATCCCCACCCCTGAGCGTAACGACAGCCTGCCCTTCCTGATGCCCGTTGAGGACGTATTCACCATCTCCGGTCGTGGCACCGTTGCTACCGGTCGTGTGGAGCGTGGTATGGTCAAGAAGAACGAGCCCGTCGAGATTGTTGGCCTGCGCGAGGACAAGCTGTCCACCGTCGTGACCGACATCGAGATGTTCCACAAGCTGCTGGACTTCGCTGAGGCCGGCGACAACATCGGCGCTCTGCTGCGTGGTATCGACAAGAAGAACATCGAGCGTGGTCAGGTTCTGTGCAAGCCCGGTTCCATCCATCCTCACACCAAGTTCAAGGGCCAGGTTTACGTCCTGTCCAAGGAAGAGGGCGGCCGTCACACTCCCTTCTTCAACAACTATCGTCCTCAGTTCTACTTCCGTACCACCGACGTTACCGGCATTATCTCCCTGCCCGAAGGCACTGAGATGTGCATGCCCGGCGACAACGTTGTTATGAGCGTTGAGCTGATCACCCCCATCGCTATCGAGAAGGGCCTGCGTTTCGCTATCCGTGAAGGCGGCCGTACCGTTGGTTCCGGCGTTGTCACCGAGATCGACGAGTAATTCTCTCAGCGGTTAATACGCAAAATGGCTCCCCGGTCTTCGGATCGGGGAGCTTTCCATTCATTAGCAAAAGCGCCGTCCATTTCCGGACGGCGCTTTTGCACGACACAGGTCTATAAGCCGGGTTCTGTCTTGACAGCCATCTATCTAGCCCCGCGATTGCTCACGGGGTCAAGCCGCCTCCTCGGGACGGTCGGGCAGACCACATGTCCCTCCACGGCGTTGCTCCGGGATAGAGTTTACAGCACCAACATGTCTCCATGCGGCGAGTGCGCTCTTACCGCACTTTTTCACTATGACCGGAAAACCGGCTACATCTCTCTGTTGCACTTGTCCTGAGGTTACCCTCGGCGGGCGTTACCCGTTATCCCTGCCCTGTGGAGCCCGGACTTTCCTCATCCGCAGCTTTTCAGCTTACGTCCGCGGCTGTCCGACCTGGTCGCGGCAATATTGTAACGCAGAAGTCAGGAAATGTCAAACATCTTGCAAATTCTTTTGAGAAGGGCTATACTATCCCTAAAGACCAAAGAAATGGGGATTGGATATGAACAGCAAATTTGAAGAATACTTTTCTTCTCTGAAGAATAAAAAAATCGCGGTGCTGGGGCTGGGTGTCAGCAACCGCCCCCTCGTCAAGCTCCTGCTGGAATTTGGCTGTGACGTAATTGGCTGTGACAAAACCCCCCGGGAGAAGCTGGATGATGAGGTGCTGGCACTGGAAAAAGCGGGCTGTAAGCTCCATGTGGGGGAGACGTATCTGGACGGCGTGGAAGCGGATATTGTATTCCGTACCCCCGGTATGCACCCGGCGAATCCTGCCATTGAAGCGCTTCGACAGCGGGGGGCGGAAGTCACCAGCGAAATGGAGGTTTTCTTCGAGGTTTGCCCCTGCACGCTGCTGGCGGTTACCGGCTCCGACGGAAAGACCACCACTACCACGCTGATCTCCGAGATGCTGAAGGCGGCGGGCAAAACCGTCTGGCTGGGGGGCAACATCGGAACGCCCCTGCTGCCGCTGGTGCGGCAGATGAAGCCGGAGGACTTCGCCGTGGTGGAGCTCAGCTCCTTCCAGCTCATGGACATGAAGCGCAGCCCAGCCCGGGCGGTCATTACGAACCTTGCCCCCAACCATCTGGACATCCATAAGGATATGGCGGAATATATCAAGGCAAAAACCAACATTTTCCGCTATCAGGATGAAAGGGGCCTTCTGATTCTGAACGCCGACAATGCCATTACTTCCGGTTTCCGGGGCAACGGAACCACCCGCTTCTTCTCCCGTCAGAAAGAGGCCGACGTGTGTGTGAAGAACGGCGTGATTTGCCGCCATGGAGAAAAGGTGCTCCCGGTTGAGGACATTCTCATTCCCGGTGTCCATAATGTGGAGAATTACATGGCTGCCATCGCCATGGTGGAGGGACTGGTGGACGATGAAACCATCCGCCATGTGGCAAAGACCTTCGGTGGCGTGGAGCACCGGATTGAGCTGGTGCGGGTGAAGAATGGCGTGCGGTTCTACAATGATTCCATCGCCTCCAGCCCCAGCCGCACCATCGCCGGTCTGCGCAGCTTCCGGTCAAAGGTGATTCTGATTGCCGGCGGCTACGATAAGCACATCCCCTACGACGTGCTTGGCCCGGAAATCTGCAAGCATGTCAAAAAGCTGTTCCTTGGCGGCGCAACCGGCGAAAAAATCCGGCAGGCGGTGATCTCCTGCCCGGACTATGACCCGCAGAAGCTGGAAATCGTGGACTGCGGCAGCTTTGAGCCTGCCGTCCGTGCCGCCGCCGCTGCCGCGGAAAGTGGAGATGTGGTGCTCATGAGCCCCGCCAGCGCGGCCTTCGACCAGTTCAAGAATTTCATGGTTCGGGGCGAATACTACAAGAAATTGGTGAAGGAGCTGTAACCATGGATATCACAAACCTGACTCGTCCGGCGCGGAAGCTGTTGCCGCTGAAACAATGCGGCGCGGTGATCGTGGCAGCGGGCAGCGCCACCCGCATGGGGGGCATCGACAAGGTCATGGCGAATCTGGGCGGGGAGCCTATGATTGCCCGCACCGTCCGGACCTTCCAGAACTGCGATGCCATCACATCCATCGTCATCGTCACCCGGGAAGACCTGATTCGGCCCATTTCTGACCTGTGCCGGGATATGAAAAAGGTCGCGGCTGTGGTTGCCGGGGGCAGCAGCCGGCAGGAATCGGTGCATCTGGGGCTGAATGCCCTGCCAAAGGGCATGAAGCTGGCGGCGGTTCACGACGGGGCACGGCCTCTGATTTCCTGGCAGGTCATTGACCGGGTGGTACGGGCCGCCAACACCTACGGCGCGGCGGCGCCTGCCATCCCCGTGAAGGACACCATCAAGGTGGTGCAGGGGGGATTGGTGAAGGAAACCCCCGACCGTTCCTCCCTTATGGCGGTGCAGACCCCCCAGGTATTTGACTTTGACCTGCTTCGGGGGGCGCTGAAGAAGGCGGAAGAAGACGGGACGCAGGTCACCGATGACTGCTCCGCCGTGGAGCGCACGGGCATGAGAATCAAAATCGTGGAGGGGGACGAGCGGAACCTGAAGGTCACCACCCCTATGGATTTGAAAATCGCGGAGCTGCTTTTGGAGGAAACCCAATGAGAATCGGACACGGATATGACGTTCACCGGCTGGTGGAAGGTCGGGACTTGATCTTAGGCGGCGTGAAAATCGACTACGAAAAGGGCCTGCTGGGCCACTCCGACGCGGACGTACTGCTCCATGCGGTGTCCGATGCCTTGCTGGGCGCGGCGGGACTGGGAGACATCGGCCGACACTTCCCGGACACCGACCCCAAATACAAGGGTGCGGATTCTCTGGAGCTTTTGCGGGAAGTGTACCGAAAAATCTCGGAAAAAGGCTTCCGGGTGGGCAATATCGACGTGACCATGATCGCCCAAAAGCCCAAATTGAAGGACTACATTTCCCAGATGCAGGAAAACATCGCCGCCGCGGTGAATGTTTCTCCCGAACGGGTGAACGTGAAGGCCACCACCGAGGAAAAGCTGGGCTTCACGGGAACCGGCGAGGGCATGGCCTGCCACGCGGTTTGTCTATTAGAGGAAATGGAATGATTCGAGCGCCCTGCGGCTCTTTGCCGCAGGGCGCTGCTTAATCAACTAGATTGCGCTTTCGCTAACTAAGCTTCCCCCTGGGGGGAAGCTGGCAGAAATCTTTGATTTCTGACTGATGAGGGGAAAACAGGCCAATTCTTCTTCCGGGAGAACCCTCATCCGTCACGGCTTACGCCGTGCCACCTTCCCCCGAAGGGGGAAGGTCTTAATCCTCTAAATTCTTCTTTACCTCACTAAGCATTCCCGGTCGAGGGACCCAGAGGATGTGGGATGACCGCCCGGGTTCGTTACGCATTGGCTGCCGCTCTGCGGCTGCACGGTTCGCGCCAAACCGGCATAGATTGGGCCGGGGAGGTTATGGGCATGAGATACTATTTTATTACCTTTCGATCGGTGACCTATGCCCAGCAGGGGGAGCGGCTGCTGAAGGGAAGCGGGTTCCGGTGCGTTTTGCAGCGGACGCCACGGTGGATGGAGGAACAGGGCTGCGGCTACGCTCTGCGGGTGCGCGCGGCGGAAATTGAGCCGGCTACGGCGCTGCTGGCCCAGCGGCAGATCCCCATTCGCCGGGTCTATCTGCAAAGCAAAGACGGGCTTTTGGAGGAGGTTGCCACATGATTTATCTAGACTATGGGGCTACCTCGTTTCACAAGCCCCCGGCGGTGTACCGGGCGGCGGAAAAAGCCATGCGGACCTGCGCCAATCCGGGCCGGGGCGGGTACGGCGCCGCCATGGAGGCGGCCCGGACGGTGTTCGACTGCCGGACAGCGGCGGCGGAGCTGTTTTCCTGCCGCCCGGAACAGGTGGTGCTCACCACCAGCTGCACCCATGGACTGAATATCGCCATCCGCAGTCTCGTGAGGCCCGGCGGCAGAGTTGTCGTATCGGGCTTCGAGCACAACGCCGTGACCCGCCCGCTCCACGCGCTGGGAGCGGACATTCGCGTAGCCGGACGGCGGCTGTTTGACTGGGATGATACCCTGGAAGCGTTTGACCGGGCGCTGAAGGGGGCAGATGCGGCGGTCTTTACCCATGTATCCAACGTATTTGGATACATTCTGCCGGTGGGGGAGCTGGCGGCCCTGTGCCGTCAGCGGAGCGTCCCCTTTATTCTGGACGCTGCCCAGTCGGCAGGAACGCTTCCGGTGGATTTTTCAGCACTGGGGGCGGATTTTGTCGCCATGCCCGGGCATAAGGGACTGTTGGGCCTGCCGGGCACGGGAATACTCCTCTGCGGGCAGAGAGGGGAACCGCTGCTGTACGGCGGCACCGGAACCCAGTCCATTCGGCAGGAAATGCCGGAGGAGCTGCCGGAACGGCTGGAAGCGGGAACCCTGAATGTGCCGGGCTATGCAGCCCTGACCCAGGGACTGAAGTACCTGAAGCGGGTGGGCACGGACGCGATTTTCCGACAGGAGCAGCAACTGCTGCAGCATTGTGTCCGGGGCCTTGTGCAGCAGGGCTTCCGGGTGTTCGCCGGGGCCCATCAGGCAGCGACGGTGTCCTTCCTGACGGGGCAGGACTGCGAGGAGGCGGCGGAACGGTTAGCCAGTCGGGGCATCGCCGTCCGGGCCGGACTGCACTGCGCGCCGCTGGCGCATGAGAGCGCCGGAACGCTGGAAACGGGAACCGTCCGGGTCAGTCTGGGTTTTGACACCACAAGTGGACAAATTGACGCATTTCTTCGGGCCTCAGCCAAATTACCGTCCATTCGGTAATAAAATTTTTACAGAAATGCCTATTGCCATCAGGGCCTGAATCCGCTATAATGGAACGGATAATAGATAAGTATATCATAGCGCATTATGCGCCTATGATTTGCCGATAGAAAAGAGGTCTGATGGGAAGATGAACATTATTCAGCAGGTACTGAAAATGCAGTGGTCTGATTATCTGGACATTCTTGTGGTTGCCTTCCTGATCTATAAATTGCTGCCGCTTCTGCGGACGCCGCACATCATGCGTCTGGCCCGCACGGTCATCGCGCTGGTGCTCATTGCCTGGGTCACCAACGTGGCAAAGCTCTATACCATCAACTGGATTCTCAATCAGTTCCTTGCCATTGGACTGCTGGCTTTTGTGGTGCTGTTCCAGCCGGAGCTTCGTCGGATGCTGGATCACCTGGGCAATGTGAAGCTGAGCAAGTTCTTCGGAATGCCCCAGCCGGTGCAGGAGATGGACGCGGTGATTACCCAGACCGTCCGGGCCTGCGAGGCCATGAGCCGGGAGAAGGTGGGCGCGCTGATCGTGTTTGCCCGGGATCAGCGGCTGGAGGAGTATTTCAAAACCGGAACCCCCATTGACGGGCAGGTATCCGATCAGCTGGTTCGGAATATTTTCTTCAAGAACTCCCCCCTGCACGACGGCGCTATGATTATCCGGGACGGGCGCATCGCCGCAGCAGGCTGTGTGCTTCCCCTGAGCACCAACGAGAACCTGCCCCCGGAGGTGGGCACCCGTCACCGGGCTGGCGTGGGCATGAGCGAGGCCACCGACGCGGTGGTGGTCATCGTGTCCGAGGAAAATGGCTCCATTTCCGTGGCAGCCGGCGGTATGCTTAAGCGCTCCCTGAAGGTGGCGACGCTGGATAAGCTGCTGCGGCAGGAGCTGCACACCGCCCAACCGGAGGACGATGGCGGCATTTTCCCCGCTCAGGTGCTGAAAAAGCTTTCCGGCAAGGCAAAGGAGGATGGAAGCTATGAAAAGAAATAAGCTCTACTCCATGCTCCTGTCACTGGTGGTGGCCTTCGGCCTGTGGCTGTATGTCAAAAACAACGTGAGTATTGAAGACAACAATACCTTCTATAATATTCCTGTGGTTATGGAAAGTGAGTCGGTTCTGGGTGAGCGGAATCTGATGGTCACCTCGATTTCCACAAACTCGGTTTCCCTGAACCTTTCCGGCGCCCGAAGCGATCTGAGCAAGCTGGATTCCAGCAAGCTGGCGGCGAAGGTGGATCTGTCTCAGATCACCGAGCCCGGGGAGCACATCGCCCTGAGTTACACCATTTCCTACCCCAGCGACGTATCCGCCGGCGCCTTTACCGTGGGCAACAAAAATCCCGGCGCGATCTTCGTGGATGTGGACTACCGCCGGGTGTCGGAGATTCCGGTGCTGATCAAGTGGACGGGCAACCGTTCCGAGGACTACATCTATGACACGGAAAACGCGGTGCTGGACAACAACACCGTGACCATCAGCGGCCCGGCCTCCGTGGTGGATACCATCGATCATGCCCGGGTGGAGATCGACCTGACGGAACAGGTGGAGTCCATCAGCCAGAATTACCGCTATACCCTCTGCGACGCAGACGGCAATCCCGTGGACGCCGAGCAGATCACCACCAACGTGGAAGAAGTTCGACTGGAAATGCAGATTCAGAAGATTCGGGAGCTTCAGCTGGTGGCGGATGTGACTTACGGCGGCGGCGCCAACGAGAACAATACCACCATCGACATTTCGCCCAAGACCATCCGTGTTTCCGGCGGCGAGGCGGTGCTGAATGAGCTGGGCGATACCCTCAACATCTGCTCCATCAATCTGGCGGATCTGGATAAGAACGTCAATGAGCAGAAATACACCCTGACCCTGCCTGAGGGCGTGACCAACCAGACCGGCGTGAATGAGGTCACGGTTTCCATCAAGTTCACCGGCCTGAAGACCAGAGAATTTACCATCGACCGGTTTGAACCCATCAATGTGCCGGACGGGCTAAGTGTGGAGATCATCAACGCCAACCTGAGCGTGAAGCTGCGGGGCCCTGAGTCGGAAATTGCCGCTTTGAAGGAAGAGAACATCCGGGCGGTGGTGGACTTCACCAACGCCGAGGTGGGCACGGCAACCTATAAGGTGAAAATCGTATGCGATGACCGGTTCCCCAACGTGGGCGCTGTGAAAGCCAGTTCCGTCTCCGCGACGGTGCAGGCCGCGGGAGGCTGACATGGAGCAGCTGGTACGGGTCCGGCAGACCCATGACGACGGCACTGCCGCTGTGATTCACATCCGGGAAAGCGCCTGCTCCGGAGACTGCCACAAGTGCTCCGGCTGCGGCGCGGCGAAGGAGGCGGTGATCTTCACCGCCGACAACCCCATCGGGGCCGTCCCCGGGGATCTGGTGAAGGTGGAATCCTCCACGGCCCCGGTGCTGAAGGCCGCCGTGGTGCTGTATGTTCTGCCGCTGGTTCTGTTTTTCCTGGGCTACTGGCTGGGAACCCTGCCGGGAAATTTCGG
This sequence comes from Clostridiales bacterium, assembly GCA_022772525.1. Lineage (GTDB taxonomy): Bacteria > Bacillota > Clostridia > Oscillospirales > Oscillospiraceae > Faecousia. Next base: position 12,720 of record JALFAD010000043.1, on the reverse strand, counting down.
CGCGTTAGGCGGTGGCCTGGGTTTCGTTCTGGGCGTGGGAATCGTCATTGCCTATGACCGTCTGGTGGTAAACAAGGCCAACCTTCACTACACCATTACCGCGTTTGCGGATACGACAACCGTCAGAAAAGAGGAAGAAAACCATGGTTAAAAGTATGACCGGCTACGGCCGGGCGGTGGAGACTGTCAACGGCAGGGAGTTCACCGTGGAGCTGCGCTCCGTCAACAACCGGTACTTAGACTGCACCGTGAAGCTGCCCCGGGCCCTGTCCTTCGCCGAGGACGCGGTGAAGCAGGCGGTGAAGGGGGCCATCTCCCGGGGCAAGGTGGATGTGTTCATTTCCGTGCGCTCTGAGGGCGCGGAGGATGTGAAAATCACCCTGAACACGGCGATGGTAGAGGGTTACCTGGGCGCCATGCACCAGATGGCGAAGGACTACGGTATCCGGGAGGATATCAGTGTCGGCTTACTGTCCCGGATGCCGGATGTGTTCACCGTGGACAAGCCGGAGGTGGACGAGGAGCAGCTTTCAGCCGACCTTCTGAGCGTCGTGAATCAGGCCCTGGAGCGTTTTGACGCCATGCGCTGCGCGGAAGGAAAGGCCTTGGAAAACGATCTGCGTTCCCGAGGACAGACCATCCTTTCTCTTGTGGAACAGGTGGAGGCAGGCAGTGGTCAGACCGTGGCGGACTACCGCACGAGGCTTGAAAACAAGCTGAAAGAGGTGCTGGCGAGCACCGCCATCGACGAAAGCCGCATCCTGACGGAAGCCGCCATTTTTGCGGACAAGGTTGCCGTGGACGAGGAGACCGTCCGCCTGAGAAGCCACTTAGATCAGATGAACAATATGCTCACCACCGGCGGGGCCATCGGCCGGAAGCTGGACTTCCTGCTGCAGGAGATGAACCGGGAGAGCAACACCATCGGCTCCAAGTGTTCCGACGTCCGGATGGCCCGGATTGTGGTGGACATCAAGGCCGAGCTGGAAAAGATTCGGGAGCAGACGCAGAATATTGAATAAATTGTTTTAGCGGCGTTACCCAGGGCTCCCCTTGAGGGGAGCTGCTGAAGCCGTGCGAAGCTGAGGGGTGCACCCCTCCGGCCTCGCTTACGCTCGGCCACCTCCCCTGATAGGGGAGGCATTAGAGTGCTAAATTCTTCTTTAGGAGGTGTCGCAGTGAAGCTCATCAACATCGGTTTCGGCAGTATGGTGGCGGCGGATCGGCTGCTTGCCATCGTCGCGCCGGACTCCGCGCCCATCAAACGTGTGGTGCAGGAGGCCCGGGACCGGGGAATGCTCATTGACGCCTCCTTTGGTCGAAAGACCAAGGCGGTGATTCTGATGGACACCGACCATGTGATTCTGTCCGCCATCCCCTCGGAGACCATCGGCGCCCGGTGGATGGACGTGCAGGACGTAAAGATGGAGGAAGAAATATGAGCAAGGGAAAACTCATTGTCATTTCCGGCGCTTCCGGCGTTGGAAAGGGCACGGTTCTGGGCATCATGATGAAAAAGCGGAAGGATTTGTCCTTCTCCGTTTCCGCTACCACCCGACCGCCCCGGCCCGGCGAGATCGACGGCGTGCATTACTATTTCATTTCCCGGGAAAAATTTGAGGAGATGATTGCCGAGGGCGCGTTTCTTGAATACGACGCCCATGCGGACAACTATTACGGCACCCCCCGTGCCCAGGCGGAGGAGAAGCGGGAGCGCGGCCCCGTTCTGCTGGACATCGAGCCCGCCGGCGCGAAGCAGGTGCGGGAAAGCGAACCGGAGGCCGTACTGATCTTCATTATGCCCCCTTCCATGGAGGAGCTGGAGCGCCGTCTGCGGGGCCGGGGAGATACTTCGGAGGAGCAGATCAAGCTGCGCATGGAGCGGGCCGTTTGGGAGATGGAGCAGAAACAATGGTACGACCATGTGGTGGTCAACGACGACCCGGAGCGCTGCGCCGACGAAATACTGAAAATTATCGCTGAATAAGCGATCGTATGGAAACCGTATACCCGGTGCGCTCGGTTTGCGAAGCGTGTTGGAAATGCAGAATGCTGAATGCAGAATGCAAAATGAAGGTGTCCGCTGCGCGGACGATTGAAATTCCATTCTCAAGCCTCCCCTATCAGGGGAGGTGGCCGAGCGCCAGCGAGGTCGGAGGGGTGCACCCCTCAGCTTCGCGACCCTCAGCAGCTCCCCTCAAGGGGAGCCTTTGGCATACATTTTGCATTCAACATTTTGCATTTTTCCTGCCATTTAGGATTGGGCAGCAAGCTGAAACGCATAAAAACCTATATTTTTGGAGGATTGAAATTATGCTGTACCCCCCTGTTGCTGATTTGCTGAAGAATGTGGATAGCCGTTACCTGCTGGTGAATCTGGTGGCCCACCGGGCCCGTCAGATCGCCGCCGAGGCTGAGGCACTTCAGGAGGAACTGCCTGAGAAGCCTGTGACCCTTGCCATTCAGGAGGTCGCCGACGGCAAGCTGTCCGCAACCATCAAGGACGAATACAAGAACTAAACCGGCTGCTATGATCGCGAAAGTTGCTGTTGCGGCGGCGAATTTTGCCATAGACAAGCCCTATTCCTACTATGTTCCCGAGAACCTTACCGTCCGGCCGGGGCAGCGGGTCATGCTGCCCTTCGGACGGGCCAACAAACGCACGGAGGGAATCGTCCTGACGGTGGAGGAGGGCAGCGCGGACAAGCTGAAAGCCATCGAACGCTGTCTGGACGAGGAAGCCGTGCTCACCGAAAGCCAGCTTCGGCTGGCGGCTTTTTTGCGGGAGCGGTATTTCTGCACCTTTTTTGACGCCATCCGGGTGATGCTCCCGGCGGGATTGTGGTTTCGCACCAAGCTGACGGTTTCCCTGACGGAGGACCGGAGCTGGAAGGGAAAGACCCTCCGCAAGGAAAATGCCGGGGCAGTGCTGGAACTGCTGGAGAATTTGGGCGGGCAGGCGGAGGAGGACGCTCTGCGGAATCTGATTCCCGATGAGGACGCTCTTTCTGAGGTGCTGACCTACCTGACCCGGAAGAAGTGGGTGTCCGCGCAGACGGACTACCTGCGAAAAACCCACGACAAATCCGAACGGATCGCCACCCTTGCCGTTCCTGCGGAGGAGGCCATGGCCTACGCCGAAAAACGGCCCAAATCCGCCGCCATGCAGCGGCAGGTGCTGGAGCTGCTGTGCAGCGTGGGCAGCGTGGCGGTGAAGGACCTGTGCTATTTTACCGGCGCGACCACCGCCACGGTGAACCGGCTGGAACATTTGGGATACCTGACCCTGACGGAACGTCCGGTGCTGCGCTGCCGGGAAATCCGGCCCGCCCAACTGGACGGCCCGCTGGTGCTGCAGCCCCAGCAGCAGGCCTGCTTCGAAGGACTGGACGCGCAGATGGGGCAGGAAGCTCCCGGCGTGGCGCTGCTGTACGGCGTCACTGGCTCGGGAAAGACCTCCGTCTATATCCGCCTGATTCAGGCCTGTTTGGAACGCGGCAAAGCCGCCATGCTTCTGGTACCGGAAATCGCCCTGACACCCCAGCTTTTGGGGCTGTTGGCGGCCTATTTTGGCGGTTCCGTGGCGGTGCTGCACAGCAGCCTGTCCACTGCCGAACGGTACGACCAGTGGAAGCGGGTAAAAAACGGCGACGCAAAAGTGGTGGTGGGCACCCGCAGCGCGGTGTTTGCCCCCTGCGACCCCGGCCTCATTATTCTGGACGAGGAGCAGGAGCACTCCTATAAATCAGAGTCTAGCCCCCGGTATTCGGCGAAGGAAGTCGCCATCTGGCGGGGGGCTAAGGAAAATGCGCTGGTGCTTCTCGGCTCGGCAACCCCTTCTATCGAGAGTATGCACCGGGCAAAAACCGGCGCGTACCGCCTGTACACCCTCCGGCAGCGTTATAACGGGAGACCTCTGCCGGATGTGGACATCGTGGATATGCGGGAGGAACTGAAGCTGGGCAACGACACCAGCCTGAGCGTTCCTCTCCGGGAGGCGATTTTGCAGACCCGGGACGCGGGGAAGCAGACCATTCTGCTCCTGAACCGCCGGGGCAACAGCCGGGCGCTGGTGTGCGTGGACTGTCGGGAAACCCCGGAGTGTCCCCGGTGCAGCGTAAAGCTGACCTACCACAGCGCCAACCACCGGCTGATGTGCCACTACTGCGGCTTTTCCCAGCCTGCCCCGGAGCGGTGCCCCGCCTGCGGCGGCCCGCTGAAGGCCATCGGCACCGGTACCCAGAAGGTGCAGCAGGAGCTGAATGCCCTATACCCCGATATGGAAGTCCTTCGCATGGACACGGACACGGTCAGCGCGGTGAATACCCACGAGAAAATTCTGGAACATTTCCAGAAGGAAAATATCCCAATTCTCCTTGGCACCCAGATGGTCGCCAAGGGCCTGAATCTGCCGAATGTGACGCTGGTGGGCGTGCTGGACGCCGACCTGAGCCTGTACACCGGCGGCTACCGGGCGGGGGAGACCACCTTCAATATGCTGACTCAGGTGGTGGGCAGGGCAGGCCGGGGCGATACCCCGGGACGTGCCGTGATTCAGACTTTATACCCGGAGCACCAGATTATCCGTCTGGCGGCGAAGCAGGATTACGATGGATTCTACGAGTTGGAAATCCGTCTGCGGCAGGCCCAGAGCGCCCCGCCCTTTGGCGATCTGGCGGCGGTAACCTTCACCGGGCAGGAGGAATCGAACGTGCTCCGGGGAGCGGCTGTCTTTCGGGACAGCCTGAATGCCTGCCTGCGGCAGGCGCCCTATACGGAGGAAACCTGCATCGTGCTGGGGCCGGCCCCCTGCGTGGTGCCCAAGGTCAACTACAATTTTCGGTATCAGCTGACGCTGCGGTGCCGGATGACGAAGCCGCTGCGGCAATTGCTTGCCTATTTGCTGCGGCAGTTCAGTAAGGACAAAGCCAACCGGGGCGTCAGTGCCTTCATTGACGTCAACGGCTACGATATGTAAAGAGAGGAACGAGCTATGGGACTGCGGAAAATTCTGACGGATAAGGACCCCGCGCTGCACAAGGTGTGCAGGCCGGTGGAGAAATTTGACGGACGGCTGCACAGGCTGCTGGACGACATGGCGGAGACGCTGGAACAGGCCAACGGCGTGGGTCTGGCAGCTCCGCAGGTTGGTATTCTGCGCCGGGTGGTGCTGGTGGATACCGGCGAGGAAATCTTGGAGCTGATTAACCCCACCCTGTTGGAAACCTCCGGCGAGCAGGTGGGCGCGGAGGGCTGCCTCAGCGTGCCCGGCAAGTACGGTCTGGTGAAGCGGCCCAATTACGCCAAGGTACGGGCGCAGGATCGCAACGGCAACTGGTATGAGGCCGAGGGCGAAGAACTGATTGCCCGGTGCTTCTGCCATGAACTGGACCATCTGGACGGCATTGTGTACACCGAGATCATGGAGCGGTTCCTCACCGAGGAGGAGCTGGCGGGAGACAACAAGTAATGCGGATTGTGTTTATGGGAACGCCGGACATCGCGGCGACCTGCTTGAAAAAAATATTAGCGGACGGTTTTGAAGTGGTGGGCGCTTACACCCAGCCCGACCGTCCCAAGGGCCGGGGCATGAAGCTGGTAGCTTCCCCGGTGAAGGAAGTGGCGCTGGCTGCCGGGATTCCGGTATATCAGCCCGAGAACTTCCGGGAGGAGGAAAGTGTGGAAGCTCTGCGGGCATTGAAGCCGGATGTCTGCGCCGTGGTGGCCTACGGCCGGATTCTGCCCCAGAAGGTGCTGGATGTTCCCACATTCGGCTGCATCAATATTCATGCCAGCCTCCTGCCAAAATACCGGGGCAGCGCTCCCTACCAGTGGGCGGTGCTGGACGGACGGAAAGAAACCGGCGTGACGGCGATGTATCTGTGCCGGGAGATGGACGCGGGCGACATCATTGACGTGTCCAAAACCCCCATCGGTGAAAATGAGACTGCCGGGGAGCTGCTGAATAAGCTGGCGGTGCTGGGGGCGGAGCTGCTGAGCAAGACCCTGTCCCGCTTTGAAAAAGAGGGGAAGCTGCCTGCCGTGCCTCAAAATCCGGAAGAGGTTTCCTATGCCCCCATGCTGGACAAGACCATGTGCCCCATTGACTGGAATCAAACGGCGGTGCAGGTGCATAACCATGTACGGGGCCTGCACCCCTGGCCCGTGGCGACCATGGTGTTACAGGGCAAAACCTTTAAGGTGCATGATACCCGTGTGGTGCCCGGCAGCGGCACGCCGGGACAGATTCTGGGCCTGACCAAGACCGGCCTCACAATCGCCTGTGGCGAGGGGGCGGTGGAAATCACCTCCCTGCAGGCCGAGGGCGGGAAGCGCATGGCGGCTCCCGACTATTTCCGGGGCCACCCGCTGCAGCACTGATGGGCGCCCGGGAAACTGCGCTGAACGCGCTGATTGCCTGCCGCCGGGACGGCGCGTGGCCCAACGGCGTGCTGAAAACCGCCATCCGGAAGGACCGGCTGGACAGCCGGGAGGCGGCATTGGCGACAAGGCTCACCTACGGCGTGTCCCAGAACCGGGGAAAGCTGGATTTCTATTTACAGCAGCTTTTGACAGGGAAACGCAAGGATTTGCACCCGGTGGTGCGGGATATCCTGCATCTGGGACTGTATCAGCTTTACGAATTGGACAAAATTCCAGACAGCGCGGCGGTGAATGAATCTGTGGCGCTGGCGAAGAAATACTGCCGTAATCCCAAGGCGGCCCCGCTGGTCAACGGCGTCCTGCGAAACGCCGTCCGCACCCGGGGGGAATTAAAGGAGCCAACCTCCTACGCTGACCGCTACAGCCACCCCGACCCGCTGATTTCCCTGCTCAAGGCCAATCTGCCCAAGGGGACGCTGGAGCCCATGCTGGCTGCGGACAACGCCGCCCCGGATACGGTGGTGCAGGGGAACACCCTACGCATTACCACACCCGCGCTGGCGGAACGACTGGAAGCGGCAGGGGTTGGCGTTCGGCTTCACGACTGGATGCCGGACTGCCTGATTCTCTCGGGAACGGGAGACTTAGAGCGGCTGGATGCCTTCCGGGATGGGCTTTTCTATGTGCAGGACCCGGCGGCGAAGCTCAGCGTACTGTGCGCCCAGCTTCCCAAAGAGGGAGCGCGGGTGCTGGACTGCTGCGCCGCGCCGGGGGGAAAGAGCTTTGCCGCCTCCATCGCCATGGGCGGCAGGGGGGAGATTACCGCCTGCGACATCCACCCCCACAAAACCGGCCTGATTGCCGCCGGGGCACAGCGGCTGGGTTTAACCAACATCACGGCCCGCCTACAGGACGCATCCGCGTTCGTCCCGGAATGGGAAAGCACCATGGATGCGGTCATCGCGGACGTACCCTGCTCCGGCCTTGGCATCATCCGAAAAAAACCGGATATTCGCTACAAAGACCTGAAAGAAACGGAAGAACTGCCGGAATTACAGCTGAAAATTCTTCTAAATCAGGCCCGGTATGTGAAAAAAGGCGGTCTGCTTCTCTACTCCACCTGCACGGTGCTGCGGCGGGAGAATGAGGATGTTGTAAACGCCTTTTTGCAGCGGCACGGGGATTTTGTCACGGAACCCCTGCCATTACCTGACAAATTCCCCAAAAACGAAACCGGGATGCTGACCCTGATTCCCGGACAGTACGATACCGACGGCTTCTTTATCTGCCGTCTGCGGAGGAAAGCATGAATCTGAAATCTCTGACCCAGCCGGAATTGGCTGATATCTTAAAACAGCTGGGTCAGCCCGCCTTCCGGGCCAAACAGGTGTTTGCGTGGCTTCATAAGGGCGTCCGCTCCTACGACGAGATGACGAACCTGCCGAAAGCGCTGCGGGAGGTGCTGGCAGAGCATTATCCGCTTTTCGTACCGAAGGTGGTGCGAAAGCAGGAATCCCAAAAGGACGGCACCATCAAATATCTCTGGCAGCTGTCTGACGGCAACTGCGTGGAGACGGTGCTCATGCGCTACCGCTATGGCAACACCGTCTGCATTTCCACGGAGGTGGGCTGCCGCATGGGCTGCGCCTTCTGCGCATCCACCATTGGCGGGCTGGTGCGGCGCTTAGAGCCTTTTGAAATGCTGGACGAGGTGCTGTTTACGCAGTTGGACTCCGGCCTGCCCGTCTCCCACATCGTGCTCATGGGCATCGGCGAGCCGTTAGATAATTTCGACAACGTCATGCGCTTTCTGGAGCTGGTGAACCACCCCGACGGCATGAACATTTCCATGCGCCACATCAGTTTAAGTACCTGCGGCCTCGTGCCGAAGATTGACGCGCTGGCAGAAAAAAAGTTGCAGTTAAGCCTTGCCATCTCCCTCCACGGCCCCAACAATGAACTGCGCAGCAAAGTCATGCCGGTGAATAAGGCCTACCCCATTGAGGAGCTGCTGGCGGCCTGCCGCCGGTACTATGACGCTACGGGACGGCGCATCCACTTTGAATACGCCATGATCGACGGGGTCAACGACACCCCGGAGTGCGCGAAGGAACTGCTTGGGCGGCTGAAGGGTCTGGGCGCTCACGTCAATCTGATTCCCCTGAACCATGTGGAGGAAAGTCCATTAAAGCCCAGCTCTAGGGAAGCGGTGGCCCGGTTTCAGAAGATTTTGGAGGACGGCGGCGTGACGGCTACCGTGCGGCGAACCTTAGGCGGGGACATCGACGCCTCCTGCGGGCAGCTGCGAAGGAAGTATCAAACCACCCCGCCCCCGGCGGGCAGATAAATCGGAATTTGCGGGGACGCCAATGGCTCCCCTTGAGGGGAGCTGTCAGCGAAGCTGACTGAGGGGTGCACCCCTCCGACCTCGCTTTAGGCTCGGCCACCTCCCCTAAAAGGGGAGGCATCAGAGCGGTAGATTCCAATTTGTATCGTTTACGACACCAACGAAAAGAGAATCCAAAGAAAAGAGGTGCTGCGTCTATGCAGAGCTGGGGACTTACCGATCCTGGCTGCGTCCGAAAGCAGAATCAGGACGCCTACCGAATTGAACAGCTGGACCGGGAGACACTATTGTGCGTGGTATGCGACGGCATGGGCGGCGCCAAGTCCGGCAATATTGCCAGCACCTTGGCGGTGGAGGTCTTTGTGGAGGAAATCCGCCGCAGCTGGGTGTCAAACATGGAGTCTGACCGGGTTGACCAGATGCTCCGCAGCGCGGTAAAGCTGGCAAACTTCACGGTTTACGACCAGAGTGCCCAGTTCGAGGAATTTGACGGCATGGGCACCACGCTGGTTGCCGCGGTGGTGCGGAAAAATAAGGCCACCATCGTCAACGTGGGCGACAGCCGGGCCTACGGCATCAACCGCACGGGCATCCACCAGATTTCCAAGGATCACTCTCTTGTGCAGATGATGGTGGACCGGGGGGATCTGACCCCGGAGGTCGCCAAAAGCTATCCGGGCAAGAACTTCATCACCCGGGCCATCGGCACGGAGCCTATGGTGCTGTGTGACATTTTTCACTGGAGCGTGAGCAGGGGAGATTATCTGCTCCTGTGCTCCGACGGACTGAGCAATCTGATGGACGACCAGGAAATCCTGTTCGAGGTCGCCCATGGCGTGAATAAGCATCAGTGCTGCAAGCGGCTGCTGGACATTGCCAAAAGCCGCGGCGCGCCGGACAACGTGACCAGCGTTCTGATTCTGGTTTAAGCCGAAAGGAGCCTATTGCACTTATGGATCAATACATTGGACGGCTGCTGGACGGTCGGTACGAGATTCTGGAAGTCATCGGTACCGGCGGCATGGCCGTAGTCTATAAAGCGCGCTGCCATCGGCTGAACCGGTTGGTTGCGATTAAAATACTGAAAGACGAATTTGCCAGAGACGAGGAATTCCGCCGCCGGTTCCGTGCGGAGGGCGAGGCCGTGGCTATGCTGAGCCACCCCAACATCGTGCAGGTGTACGATGTCTCCACCTCCGACAGCGCCAACTTCATTGTCATGGAGCTGATCGACGGTATCTCTCTGAAGGAATACATGGAGAAAAAAGGCGTGCTCAACTGGAAGGAGACCCTGCACTTCTCCCTGCAAATTGCCAAGGGCCTGGAGCACGCCCACAGCCGGGGCATCATCCACCGGGACATCAAGCCTCACAACATCATGGTGCTGAAAAACGGCTCCGTGAAGGTCATGGACTTCGGCATTGCCCGGGTGATGAACAAGAGCAATACCCTGACCAAGGAGGCCCTCGGCAGCGTCCACTACATCTCTCCGGAGCAGGCCAAGGGCGGTCATACGGATAACCGCTCCGACCTGTATTCCCTGGGCGTGGTCATGTACGAAATGATGGCGGGCCGTCCGCCCTATGACGGGGAATCCGCCGTATCCGTGGCCATTCAGCACATCAACGGCGGCGCGCCTGCGCCCTCCGTCTACAATCCCAACATTCCCAAGGGCCTGGAACAGATCATTATGAAGGCCATGGCGCTGGAGGCCCGGGACCGGTACGTTTCCGCTACGGAAATGCTGCAGGATATGGAGGAATTCAGGAAAAATCCCGCCATTGTCTTTGATTATCATACCCTTCTGGACGATGCTACCCGAAAGCTGCCGAATGCGGGCATCCCCATGACCACGGCGGAAAAGAAGGTGCGCTCCAGAACCGGCGAGCATCCCGTGTCCCAGCCCGCGCCCCAGCGGCGCACCGGTACGGCGGCCCGGTCCGTGACGTCTCAGCAGGACAGTGAGATCGTCAGCCGGGTGCAGCAGCGGCACCGGGAGGAGCAGAAAAAGAAGGAAAAGGAGCGCAGCCGGGTGGCGACAACCGCCATCGTGATTTGCAGCGCCGTGGCGGTGTTTGCCATCATTGTGTTCCTGATTGCCCTGTTCAGCGGGGCCCTTCTGGATCAGGAGAAGGACACGGTGGAGGTGCCCTACCTCACCGGCGGGCTGTACAGCCAAGCGCTGGTGGAAGCCAATCCGGATTTTAATATCCGCCTGCTGCCCCAGCAGTACAACGACAGCCATCCCAAGGACGAAATCATCGCCCAGGAGCCTGTCGGCGGTTCCAAGGTGCAGCGGGGTTCCGATATCTGGATCACCGTCAGCATGGGCCCGGAGCCGGAGGTCAGAACCCTCGATAACTTTGTGGGCGCTGACGCCGAAGAAGCCTATAAGCTGCTGGAAAGCCAGGGCTTCAAGCCATTGAAGAAGAGAGAAGCCAGCTATGTCTACGGCGAGGGCATCGTGACCCGCACAGACCCGGCGGCGGATTCCGAGGTCACCGCGGGCCAGACCATCTACATCTATGTCAGCACCGGCCCCGAGGTGGTGGAGGTGCCCATGCCCAACGTGATTGGACTGGAGCTGACCCGGGCCAAGGAACTGATGAACCAGCTGGGCTTTACCAATGTGCGCTATGAGCCCACGGAAAGCTCCCGCCCGGAAAACGAGGTGGTCTACCAGTCCGTCGCCAAGAATGAGACGGTGGATGTGTCCGCTGAGGTCATCGTTCAGTATTCCTCCGGCGGCGTGGAGACAGCCCCGGAGTCCGGCGGACAGGCGGGCGAACCGGACGCTACCGTGCCGCCCTTCAGCGTGTCCTGGGTGGTGCCGGAAAGCGACGAGGAGTACCGGTTGGACGTGTGTCTGGGCGGGACGAAGGACGTTCTGTTCTCCAAGCTGATTCCCCCCGGAGCTAAGACCGTTCTGCTGGACCTGTCCGGCAGCGGCGTGGTCTACTACGACCTGTATATCAACGGTGAGTTCGCCGAAACCAAGACGGTGGACTTTACACCCAAGAAAGCGGAGTCCGGCACATGACGGAAAAAACGATTGGGCGCATTCTGCGTTCCTTAAGCGGCTTTTATGATGTCCAGACCCGGTCAGGGCTGATTACCTGCCGGGCGCGCGGCATCCTGCGAAAAGAGGGAAATTCCCCCCTGACCGGCGACCTGGTGGAAATCACCGTGGAAAAGGGAAAAGGGATGGTTGAGAAAATCCTGCCCCGGAAGAACCACTTCATCCGCCCGGCGGTTGCCAATGTGGACGCGCTGGTGGTGTTCGCAGCCAATGTGAACCCCGTTACGGAACCGTTTCTCATCGACCGGGTAACCGCCATCGCGGGAGACCAGAATGTGCAGGTCGTTCTTTGCGTCAACAAGTGCGATTTGGACCCGGCGGTCAATCTGGTTCGGATTTACGAGCACGCAGGCTTCCCGGTCATCCGCACCAGCGCCGAAACAGGAGAGGGCGTAGAAGCCCTTCGTGCCCTGCTGGAGGGAAAGCTCACGGCCTTCACCGGCAACTCCGGCGTGGGTAAGAGCAGCATCCTCAACCGGCTGGCCCCGGAGTTGCAGCTGGAAACCGGCGAGGTATCCGAAAAACTGGGCCGGGGCCGGCACACCACCCGCCATGTGGAGCTGTACCGGCTGGGGGAAAATACCTATGTGGCGGATACGCCGGGGTTTTCCTCCTTCGATACCGACCAGATGGAGCTGATTTTGAAGGAGAATTTACAGTACGCCTTCCCGGATTTTGGAGGCTATCTCGGAAAATGCCGCTTTGACGACTGTTCCCACCGAAAAGAGCCGGACTGCGCCGTCCGGGCCGCCGTGGGGGCCGGGGAAATCGAAAAGAGCCGGTATGAGAGCTATCTGAAGCTCTACGAAAAGTCCAGCCAGATCAAGGCTTGGGAAATGAAGTAGAGCGGCGAGCCGCCGCGGACAATACGTTACGAACACTGGCGGTAGTCGTTACGCCATTGGGCCCC
>JALFAD010000097.1 GCA_022772525.1 Clostridiales bacterium | reverse complement strand
GTCATCAGACTGCGGGTGGAGACCTCCACCTGGCCGCTTCTGTCAATAAATTGCAGCTCAATGGTATCGCTGTCCTCAAAGCTGTTGGCGTAGAGCGTAGCGCTGCGGTAGTATTCGTTGTAGCTGGTCATGGCGTAAGTGTTGAAATACTCCGTACCGGCATTGGCCTTGGCCTCCAGCGCACTGAGGGCGCTGGAATAATAGTTGCTGCCCAGTGCGATAGAAACCATCGCCGCAATCAGCACCAGGATGGTGATAGCGGGAAGAATACTGCTGATAAACCAGCGGCGACGCAGGCCGATGGCACGTTTTGGCTGCTTTGACACGGTCACCCTTCCTTTCCCGCCGAACTGGCCTGAAATTGCGAAGCGTTCATTCGCCCCACTTATAGCCGAACCCCCACACGGTGGTGATATAAGTGGGGTTCGCGGTATCATCCTCGATCTTCAGCCGCAGACGGCGGATATTCACATCCACGATCTTCAGTTCACCAAAATAGTCATGGCCCCATACGGTATCCAATATTTCCTCCCGGCTGAGGGCCTTGCCGGGGTTTTCCATAAACAGCTTCATCAGGCTGTATTCCACCTGTGTCAGCTTCACCCGCTCCCCATTCTTTTCCAGTGTACGGTTGCGCAGATTCAGCGTAAAGGGTGGGCTGACCAGCTCGCCGGCCTTTTCCTCCGGCTCAGCGCCGCCGCTGCGGCGCATCAGTGCATCCACCCGGGCCGTCAGTTCGGCGGGAGAAAATGGCTTGGTCACATAGTCGTCCGCGCCGGTCATGAGGCCCGTGACCTTGTCCATTTCCTGGGTCCGGGCGGTGAGCATGATAATGCCCATCTGCTTGTTGGTGGCGCGAATCCGGCGGCAGACCTCGAAGCCGTCCATATCGCCGGGAACCATGATATCTAAGATAGCGACCCCCGCGTCGGGATTGGCGGCGATGGCGTCCAAAGCCTCCTGTCCGTCTCCCGCCTCGATCACGTCATAGCCCGCGCGCTTGAGATTGATGACCACAAAGCTGCGAATATTCAATTCATCTTCCATAATCAGAACTTTTTTCATATTCTTCTACCTCTTTTCAAGTATCACCCGTCTGCCAGTCCTGACGGATCAGGTGGAAGCTCTCCTGCAAGCTTTTTTCGGTAACGCCGTACTCCGGCGCGGAAAAGTCCAGCTGGGCCGCGTAGGCAACGCCCTCCGACCGGTACAGGGGGAACCGTCCATCCTGCGCCGCGCTTTCGTCCCGGTCAGAGCCGGTCAGAACGTACAGGGAGAACAGCGGGGTCGCCACCTGATAGGATTCATCCCACACATAGAAGCGGAAGCATCCGTGCTCCTGCTCCACCGTCAGCCGGCTGGCCCACTCGCTGCCCAGCTGTAAATACCAGCCGCCGTTATAATTATGGAAGGTGTACAGCTTGTCCATCTCCCAGCCGTCCACGTCCATGGAATACCAGCGCAGCAGGAACTTCTGTTCGTCCTCCCGCCAGCTGGTCACGGGCTTCATGGTAATGAGTCCCGGAAGCTCCAGAATGCCGTCGGAGTCAATGTCCTCCGCGTACACATAATAGTTCAGCACCGTCCGAATGCTGGTATCCGCCTCCGTGGAGTAGGCGATATTGGTAAAATGCCCGTCTTTCACCACGAACACATCGGTTACGATGGTATTGTCCCCAGAAGAACTGGTCACAAACACCGCCGGGGTTTTGTCCTGAAGAACTCCCGTCATAATGCGGCGGATGCGGGAGGTGTTCTCCGAAAGCTCCGTCTCCACCGACCGGACGATCTGACCGTTCTGATAGCTGTACAGCACCGCCATGCCCCGCTCGGTTTCCTCCTCGCCGGGGCGCAGAACCATGAGTTCGCTTCTGCCGCCGCTTAAGCTGCAGGGCAGCATTTTGCTGTAGCCGTTCATCAGCAGCAGCTCCGCGCTGCCGTTTCGGAAGGTGAATACCGCCACGCTGCGCAGCACCTGATCGCTGACCTGAAAGCCCACAATCAGCTCTTTGCCGGGCTGGTCGTCAAAATCCACGTACTCCACCTGCTCAAAGGCCTGACCGTTGAAGCCGATGGTATCCAGCGTGCGGCACTTTCCGCTCTCATCCTGCTGGAAAATCAGCACCTGCAGGGGTTTTTCCGTAGCGCCCTTGGCAAACACCAGATATTCGTCCAGCCCGTCGCCGTTCAGGTCCACCATCTGCACCGTCTGCTGGTTCTCTCCGGACTGGGGCGAGGAAAAGGTCATGCCGTACATTGCCGTATCAATGGCGGCCTGAAGCTCTTTATACTCCTCCGACCGCTTCGGCAGCGCGTACATTTCCTCCACCGTGCGCATAGCGCAGCCGGTCAGGAGCAGCGTGAAAAGCAGCGCGCAAAGAAGCAAAATTCGCTTTTTCACGGCATCAACTCCTCTCAATCGTATATTGTATCACGTTTCTATCAAAAAAGGAAGCTACTTTACCACAACATTTCCTTCTCCGAGTATCTTTTTCAGTTCCGTAAGCATACTCTCCGCCAAAAGCGCCCGGGTGCCCCGGCGGCGTCCGGTGTCCGAAAAATAGAGCACCACATTGCTGCTTCCGGGGAACATATTGAGAATGGCCCGAATTTTGGGATAGAGCTTTCCTTCCTCCCCGGGCAGGCGCAGATACAGCGTGCCCTGCCGGGGCTGCCGGGCCGGCCTTGCCGCCGGTTCGGGACTGCCCTCCGCGAAATCGGAGATGGGCCTTGCCCGGTTAATGACGATTTGCGGCTCCTTATCGTCCCGCAGGGAGAGCCTGCCGGTAATCACCACCGCCGCCCCCTCCTTGAGATAGCCGCCGAACTGGCTCAGCACATTGGAGAAGGCCAGCATTTCCATAGCCGCCGTATCGTCCTCCACGGTAATATAGGCCATCATGGAGTTATTCCGGGTGGTTTTCATTTTCACGGTCTGGACGATGCCCGCCACGCTGACAATCTGGTCGTCTTCATACCGGCTGTCCTCGTCCATCAGAGAGCCGATGCGCACCACATGGGTATGTTTCAGGATTTCCCGGTAGTCGTCCATGGGGTGACCGGAAATATAGATGCCCATGGTCTCCTTTTCCAGCGCCAGCAGGTCGGCTTTCTTCATTTCGTTCAGCTTGGGGATGGGGATTTTCGCCGCGGCATCGTTCTCCTCCAGCATGCCGAACAGGCCCAGCTGGCCCTCCAGATTCTTCTTCCGGGAGGCCGCGATGGCGTCCATCATACTGTCGTAGACGGCAAGCAATTCGCTGCGGTGGTTGCCGAAGCAGTCCGCCGCGCCGCACTTGATGAAGTTTTCCACGGCCCGCTTGTTAAGCTCCCCTTCGCCCATGCGCTCGATGAAGTCCTCCAGCGATTGGAAGGGGCCGCCCTCCTGCCGCTTTTTCACCATGGTGCGAATCAGACCGATTCCTACATTTTTCACCGCGCCAAGGCCGAAGCGGATGGCGTCGCCCTCCACGGTGAAGTGGTCCTCGGAGTGGTTCAAATCCGGGGGCAGGACGGGAATCCCCAGCTCCTTGCACTCGGCGATGTAGCCCGCGATTTTTGTGGCGGAGTCCAGCACCGAGGTCATGAGGGCCGCCATATACTGCCGGGGATAGTGGCACTTGAGGTAGGCGGTCTGGTAGGCCACGATGGCGTAGCACACCGCGTGGGCCTTGTTGAAGGCGTAGTTGGCGAAGTCCACGATTTCGTCGTAAATGGACTGGGCCACCGCCTCGGGAATGCCGTGTCCCACGCAGCCGGGGATGTTCTGGGCCGGGTCACCGTAGACGAATACCTTCCGTTCTTCCTCAATGACCTTCATTTTCTTCTTGGAAATGGCTCGGCGGATATTGTCGGCCTGACCCATGGTGTAGCCGCCTAGAGAGCGAAAAATCTCAATAACCTGCTCCTGATAGACGATGCAGCCGTAGGTGACCTTCAGAATCGGTTCCAGCATGGGGGTCTTGTAGGTCACCCTGCTGGCATCCTGCTTGTTGGCGATAAACCGGGGGATGGAATCCATAGGGCCGGGGCGGTACAGGGCCACAATAGCCGTAATATCTTCAATGGAGCTGGGCTTCATGTTGATGCACACGCCCGTCATGCCCGCCGATTCCAGCTGGAACACGCCCTGGGTCTTGCCCTCGGACAGCATGGCGAAGGTGGCGGCGTCGTCGTCCGGGATGGTTTTGATGGAAAAATCCGGCTGTCGTTTGCGGATTTCCTTTTCAGCATCGTCAATGACCGTCAAATTTCGCAGGCCGAGGAAGTCCATTTTGAGAAGGCCCAGCTCCTCGATGGTGGTCATGGTGTACTGGGTGACGATGGTATCGTCGTTGCAGGACAGGGGCACATAGGTGCACACCGGGTCGGCGGTAATCACCACGCCGGCGGCATGGGTGGAGGAGTTCCGGGGCATTCCCTCCAAGCGCATGGCGGTGTCGATGAGGGTTTTTACCCGCTGGTCCCCGTCGTACAGTTCTTTCAGCTTGGGGCTGACCTCCAGCGCTTCCTTCAGGGTGATGTGGGGGGTGCCCGGCACCAGCTTGGCAACGATGTCCGTCTCCGCGTAGGTAAAGTTCAGCGCCCGGCCCACGTCCCGGATCGCGCCACGGGCCGCCATGGTGCCGAAGGTGGCAATCTGGGCCACATGGTCGGTGCCGTACTTGCGCATGACGTAGTCAATGACCTCCTGACGGCGCTCCTGACAGAAATCCGTATCGAAATCCGGCATACTCACCCGTTCCGGGTTCAAAAAACGCTCAAAAATCAGGGAGTATTTCATGGGATCCACTTCGGTGATGTGCATACAGTAGGCCGCGATGGAGCCTGCGCCGGAGCCGCGCCCCGGGCCGACGGGAATCCCCTGCTCCTTGGCGTAGCGGATAAAATCCCAGACGATGAGGTAGTAGTTTACATAACCCATGCTGCTGATAACGCCGATCTCGTATTCCAGCCGGTCGGCGTATTCCTTGGGCTGGTCGGGATACCGCTCCCGGAAACCGTTATAGCAAAGCTCCCGGAAATAGCCCTCGTTGGTGTACCCTTGCGGCACCGGGAAGGCGGGCAGATGGTATTCGTGGAAGGTAAATTCCAGATTGCAGCGGTCGGCAATTTTCCCGGTATTTTCAAAGGCCTCGGGAAGTCCCGGGAACAATTCTCTTAATTCTTCCTCGCTTTTGACGTAGAATTCCTCGGTCTGGAATTTCATGCGGTTCTGGTCGTCCACGGTTTTGCCGGTCTGGATGCACAGCAGCACGTCCTGCATCTTGGCGTCCTCCCGGCGCAGATAATGGGCGTCGTTGGTGACCACCAGCGGCAGGCCCGTCTCCCGAGCAAGACGCTGAACCCCCTGATTGACGGGCCGCTGCTCGTCAATGCCGTGATCCTGCAATTCCAGGAAAAAGTTTCCTTCGCCGAAAATATCCGCCAGCTTCAGGGCATAATTCTTCGCCCCTTCATAGTCCTCGTTCATGAGGTACTGGGGCACCGCGCCCGCGAGACACGCGGACAGGGCAATCAGCCCCTCGTGGTGCTGCGCAAGCAGTTCCAAATCCACCCGGGGCTTGCCGTAAAAGCCGTGGATAAAGGCCTCGGACACCAGATAGCACAGATTTTCATAGCCCTTCCGGTTCTCGCACAGCAGCACCAGATGGTAGGGGTCGTTGTCCAGCCCGTGCACCTTGTCCGTCATCCCCCGCCGGGCAACGTAGACCTCGCAGCCGATGATGGGCTTGACTCCGGCGGCCTTGGCGGCCTTATAAAAATCAATGCAGCCGTACATGACGCCGTGGTCGGTAATGGCCACGGCGGTCTGGCCCAGCTCCTTCACCCGCTCCATCAGCTGATCGATGCGGCAGGCCCCGTCCAAGAGGCTGTACTCACTATGTAAATGCAGATGCACAAAACTCATAGTTCTGTCTCCTTGGCGCAGGCCGCCAGCTTCTTCATCCGGTTATTCATGGCGGGCTTGGTAATGGGCGGCTCCATCATCGCCGCCAGTTCGGTCAGCGACGCGGAAGGGTTCTGCTCCCGGGCCAGCGCCGCCTGCTTTAATTTCTCCGGCAGGCCCTCTAAAATGCCCTTTTCCCGCAGGGCGCGGATAATGCCCAGCTGCTCCTGCGCCGCTTCCACCACCTTGGAGGTGTTGGCGTCATCACAGTTGCAGCGGCGGTTGACCTTGTTGTTCAGTTCCTTTTCGAGACGGGCCTCCATGATGCCCATGGCGGCAACCGGCGCGCCCAGACAGGTGAGGAAGTCCGAAATCTGTTCGCTCTGCTTGAGGTACAGCACCTGCGCCCCGCCCCGGGAGGCAGTCTTGGGGGCAAACTCCATGACCTCCCGGATGAGAAGCTCTGTCTCCCGTGCAACGCTGTGATGGGTGGTCGCCAGCTCCAGATGATAGCCCTTGCCGGGGTCGGTGACGCTGCCCCCCGCCAGAAACGCCCCCCGGAGGAAAGACACCTTGCAGCACTCCTCCTCCACCACGGGGTAGTTCACATGAAGGGCCAGGGTATCCCCCGCTGAGAAGCCGAAGGCCTCCATAATCTTCGCCAGCTTCCCCTTCTCCCGAATCAGGAACACCAGCTTGCCGGAAGCGGCAGGGCTGGGATAGCTGTCAAAGTCCAAATCAAAGGCTTTTTTGAAGAGTTTTGGGAGAATACAGGCAAATTCCCGGCTTTCGGTGATGATTTTGATACCGTCATCCTGAAAGCTGTTGCAGAACAGCAAAATGCCGAAGCACTCGGCCCGCGCACAGCAATGCCTGTGGGGCAGAATGCGGCAGATTTCCGCCCGTGCGGCGGAGGAAAAGGAGATTGACATAAAAACACCACTCTTTCCGCAGCGTCTGCCCCGCCTTCCCCGCTGGGGAAGGTAGCCGAGCGCCAGCGAGGTCGGAAGAGGTCGTCCGCAGTATCTTTTCGCCGGTCAACTACCCAAATCGGAAGCCGTCACCGCACCTCTTCAGTCAAAAATCATAGATTTTTGCCAGCTTCCCCAAAGGGAAGCCAAAAATTTACCAGATTCGTATCTCCGGTTCCAGCCGGATGCCGGTCTGTTCAAAGACCCGGTCGGACACGGTTTGCAGCAGCGTCCGGACATCCTTGGCGGTGGCCCCGCCGAGGTTGACGGCGAAGCCCGCGTGCTTGTCGGAGATACCCGCGTTTCCCACCCGGAAGCCCCTCAACCCCGCCTGATCGATGAGGGCCGCGGCGTAGCCGCCGACGGGGCGCTTGAAGGCCGAGCCGGCGGAGGGCAGGTTCAGGGGCTGGGAGGCGGAGCGCTTGCCGATCAGCTCCTTCATCCGTGCCTTAACGGCTTCCGGTTCCGACGGCGTCAGGGTGAATTCTGCGGCAATCACAAGATCGTCCGAGGTTTCCAGCACGCTGTGGCGGTAGGAAAACGCCATTTCGGCACGGCTCAGCCAGCGGGTATTTCCCTGCCGGTCCATGACCGCCACCCGGTCGCAGACCTGACTGATTTCGCCGCCGTAGGCCCCGGCGTTCATGTAGATGCCGCCGCCGATGGTGCCCGGAATGCCGTGGGCAAATTCCAGCCCGCTTAGGCCCAAATTCGCCGCGAACACTGCCGCCCGGCTCATGGTTACGCCAGCCATCACCCGAATGCGAGTGTCGCTCAGACGTTCCATACCGTCAAGGCAGTCCTTCAGGCAGATGACCAGCCCGGTGATTCCCTCGTCCGGGGCCAGGACGTTGGTTCCCGCGCCTAAAATAGCGCACTTACCGTCCAATAAAGCGGATACTTTTAGGAGTTCCGCCAATTCTGTTTCGGTTTTCGGAAAGGCCATGACCTCCGCCCCGCCGCCAATGCGGAAGGAAGTGTGTTTTGCCATGGATTCGTTCATCCGCAGCTCCAAATTAGGGAGCAAAGCGGCGATTTTCTTCTGAAATTCCGTCAATTCCGTCATAAACGCCTCCGGGTGTATAATCTAGTACAGTATAACATATTCCCCGAGATTATGCAATTATGACAATCGTGAAATTTATGTTAAGCGGGCCCGCAAGGCGGGCTGCGAATGCGGTCCGCAGGTTATGTATTCGTTACGCCATTGGGCGTGCTCGGTGTCGTTTTCCGGTGCTGTTGATTCACTATGTTGTTCTTGAGCTCAGCAATACCTTCCCCCGGGGGAAGGCATGGGCGCTGCCGCGCCGAAAAAACCACCACGGAAGGTTTTCCGTGGTGGTGATTGACTTGTCAACTGACCTCCGCTTCGGTGATGGCGCGGATCAGCTTCTTCTGCTGGGGCGTCTCAAACCGGATGACGCTGTGGATGTTGCCGTCGCTGTAGATATCCACCATATCGCCCCAGCCGGTGCCTTCCATGGGGATGGTATGGCCTGTCATTTTCAGATCAACGACCATGGGCAGAATCTTCGCCGCCAGCTTGGTCACATCGGAAGGCGTCATGGTGGTGGTCACCATGGGCAGCAGAATGTCTACCCACTGGTTCAGCTCGCTCAGAGACATATAGCGAATTTTCTCCAGCAGGGAGGCCACCAGCTTGCGCTGACGCTCTGTCCGCTTGATATCGCTCTCGGAGTCGCCCTCGGCTTTGCGCATCCGGGCGTAGGACAGAGCCTCCATGCCCTGCAGCACCTGCACCCCGGGCTCGATGGTGCGCTTGACGTACAGCTTGTCCTTGTTCAGGTAATCCGCCTCGGCCTGCGTCAGCTCCAGCTCCACGCCGTTCAGGTAGTCGATCATCTTGATGAAGCCGTCAAAGCTGACCTCGATGTTGTAATCCACCTCGATGCCGAAGTTGTCCCGCAGGCAGATGTTGGTCATCTCCATAGCGCCGGCGGTGCCGCCGCCCCACTGGTAGCCCAGATTGTAGCACACGGTAAACTTGGCTCTGCCGCACTGGTGGCCCTTATAGTCGGGCAGCTTTACGAACGAGTCCCGGAGAATGGAGAATACCGTGACCTCCTTGGTGTAGGTGTTGATGGACACCAGCATGGTGGTATCCGCCATATTTGCTTCCTCACCGGCACGGGATGCCTGACCCACCACCAGAATGTTCACGATGTCGTCAGCGGACATCTGATGGACGGTAGGCGCCACGGTTTCTTCCTCCGTGGCGGCTTCTTCGGTCTGCTCTGTCTCGGTTTCCGGCGGGCGGGTGTATTCGTCGGTGGCTTCCGTGTAGACGTAGGTGTCCTCCGGCAGGGTGACAACGTTCATCTTGCTGAACTTGTCCTGAATGAACCAGTACACCACACCCGTACCAATCAAAATCAGCGCCAGCAGCACGACCATGACGATTAAGAAAATCTTCAGGCCCTTGCCGCTCTTATTCGCCTTATTTCCTGTATTTTTTGGCTGTTTTTGCTGTTCAAAACGTCCATGATAGCTCATGTGTAACCTCCTGATGGACCAAACTATCGTATCGATATCAGTCGTTCAGCGGCTATTGTACCATGGCACATTTCAGATTACAAGCCTTTTTTCGCACTAACATCAGATTTTTGAGCAGATTTCCTCAGTTTTCCTCCGCTTCCGTAATGGCCCGGATCAGCTTCTTCTGCTGGGCCGATTCAAACCGCATGACGCTGTGCATCGTGCCGTCGCCGTAAATATCCATCATCTCGCCCCAGCCGGTTTTGCCGACGGGTATGGTCTCGCCCTTCATCGTCAGCCTGCTCACCATGGGCAGAATCTTCGCCGCCAGCCGGGTCACATCCGAAGGCGTCATGGTGGTGGTCACCATGGGCAGCAGCTCGTCAATCCAGCCGTTCAGCTCGCTCAGGGACATATAGCGGAACTTTTCCAGCAGCGCGGACACCAGCTTACGCTGACGTTCCGTCCGCTTGATATCGGACTCCCCGTCTCCCGCCGCCTTACGCATCCGGGCGTAGGACAGGGCCTCCATACCCTGCAGCACCTGCACCCCCGGCTCAATGGTGCGCTGGACGTACAGCTTGTCCTTGTTCAGGTAATCTGCCTCGGCCTGCGTCAGCTCCAGCTCCACGCCGTTCAGGTAGTCGATCATCTTAATGAAGCCGTCAAAGCTGACCTCGATATTGTAATCCACCTCGATGCCGAAGTTGTCCTTCAGGCAGATATTGGTCATTTCCATGGCCCCGGCGGTGCCGCCCTGCTGATAGCCCAGGGCGTAGCACACGGTGAACTTGTTTCTGCCGCCGTTCAGGCCCTTATAGGCAGGCAGCTGCACGAGGGAGTCCCGGAGAATGGAGAATACCGTCACTTCCTCGGTGTAGGTGTTGATGGACACCAGCATGGTGCTGTCCGCCATTTTCCCCTCCTCACCGGCACGGGACGCCTGCCCCACCACCAGAATGTTGACAATATCGTCGGCGGACATGGGCGGCCTTGTGGTTTCCACCGTTGTTGCCACTGTAGTTTCTTCCGTCGGCGCCGTCTCCGTCTCCGGCGGGCGGGTGTACTCGTCCGTGGCCTCCGTGTAGACGTAGGTATCCTCCGGCAGGGTGATGACGTTCATTTTGCTGAACTTGTCCTGAATAAACCAGTAAACCACGCCCACGGCAATGAGGATCAGCGCCAGCAGCACCGCCATGACAATCAGAAAAATCTTCAGGCCCTTACCGCCTTTTTTATTCTTTCCATTTTCGGGCTGTTTTTGTTGTTCAAAACGTCCGTGATAGCGCATACGCGACCTCCTGCTTCTTTTTATTGAGGCCATTGTATCACGCACGACAGGATTGTTCAAGTATGTTGTTCTTTCGCGGGGATGCCGCCGCGGGCAATACGTTACGAACGCTGGCGATCATCGTTACGCCATTGGGTACGGCTCGGTGTCGTTCCCTGGTCAGATAAATTGTGCTTTAACTGAGTAATGCCTTCCCCTTTGGGGAAAGTGCCCCCGCAGGGGGCGGAAGAGGGCGGAACTATTTTGGACACACAGAAGCAGTTCGGCGAAACGGTATTTGCCTCTTCCGACCTCGCTTAAGGCTCGGCCACCTTCCCCAAAGGGGAAGGCTTAGTTAGCTAAATTCTTCTTTATCTGAACAATAGCAAACGCCCCGGATTTCCGAAGAAATCCGGGGCTTCATTATGGCCTGTTACACAATACCCTGTGCCTGCATGGCGTCGGCAACCTTCAGGAAACCGGCGATGTTGGCGCCGGCAACGTAGTTGCCCTCCATGCCGTATTCCCTTGCGGCGTTGTCCAGATTGTGGAAGATGTTCACCATAATGTCCTTCAGCTTGGCGTCCACTTCCTCGAAGGTCCAGCTGAGGCGCTCGGAGTTCTGGGTCATCTCCAGCGCGGAGGTGGCCACGCCGCCGGCGTTGGAAGCCTTGCCGGGGACGAACAGAACACCGTTTTCCTGCAGGTAGGCGGTGGCATCCAGAGAGGTGGGCATATTGGCGCCCTCGCAGACGGCGAAGCAGCCGTTTGCCACCAGCATCTTGGCATCGTCCAGCAGCAGCTCATTCTGCGTCGCGCAGGGCAGAGCCACATCACACTTGACGCTCCACACGCCCTTGCCCTCATGGTAGACGGCGTTGGGACGTGCCTTGGCGTACTCGGTCAGACGGGCACGGCGCACCTGCTTGACCTCAATCAGCGTGGCAACGTCGATACCGTCGGGATCGTAGATCCAGCCGGTGGAGTCGGAGCAGGTCACGGGTTTGGCACCCAGCTGCCATGCCTTCTCGATGGCGTAGGTAGCCACGTTGCCGGCGCCGGAAACCACCACGGTTTTGCCCTTCAGATCCTTGCCGTTGCACTTCAGCATTTCCTCGGTCAGGTACAGCAGGCCATAGCCGGTGGCCTGCGTACGGGCCAGACTGCCGCCGTAGCTCAGACCCTTGCCGGTGAGCACGCCCTCATAACGGTCGCGGATGCGCTTGTACTGACCGAACAGGTAGCCGATTTCCCGGCCGCCCACGCCGATATCACCGGCGGGCACGTCGGTGTCCGCGCCGATGTACTTGCACAGCTCGGTCATGAAGCTCTGGCAGAAGGCCATGACCTCCCGATCGGACTTGCCCTTGGGGTCAAAGTCGGAGCCGCCCTTGCCGCCGCCAATGGGCAGGCCGGTAAGGCTGTTCTTGAAAACCTGCTCAAAGCCAAGGAACTTGATTACGCTGAGGTTTACGGATGGATGGAATCGAAGACCGCCCTTATAAGGTCCGATGGCACTGTTGAACTGCACGCGGTAGCCGGTGTTGACCTGCACCTGTCCCTTGTCGTCCACCCAGGGCACCCGGAACATAATGGCCCGCTCGGGGGTTGTCAGCCGCTCCAGCAGCGCGTCCCGGCGATAAGCATCCTCGTTTTTCTCGATGACGGGGCGCAGGGATTCCAGCACCTCATAAACTGCCTGGTTGAACTCTGGCTGGTTCGGGTTCTGCTGCCTGACCCGAGCCAGTGTTTCGTCGACATAACTCATGTACATATGTCCTCCCTAGAAAGATTTAGGCCTACGCATTGTAACAGAATTATGTGCAAATTACAAGAGGGTTATGCAACTTTTTTGACGGGAAGTTGCAGAATATGAAAGAACGCGCCGATTATCCAAATCGGATTTACCGCGCGCGGGGGAGCACCTCATCCCGGACGACGGTGTAAAGCGCTTCCAAGTCCTCCCGGGTGGTGTCTCGGCACAGGGAGATCCGGAAGGCGGAGTCGATGGTTTCTGGCGGCAGACCCATGGCGGTGAGCACATGGCTCCGGTGGCCTTTGGCGCAGGCGCTGCCCGCGCTGACGCAGATGCCGTGATCCTGCAAGATATTGATGGTATTCTGTACGGGAATGCTGGGTATTGCCAGAGAGAGAATGTGGGGCGCTTCATGAGCGCCGTTGACGGTGACACCCTCCAGCCCGGCAAACTTTTCGGCAAATTCCGAAATCAATCCGGCTTCCCGCTGTATATCCGCCCGGAAGGAGGCACCCACAGCGGCGCAGGCGGCGGCGAAGCCGAAAATCGCGGGCACGCCCTCGGTGCCGCTGCGATAACCGCCTTCCTGACCGCCGCCTAAAAGCAGCGGCGGGAAGGATTTGAGCCGGGGGGAGATGTACAGCGCTCCCGCACCCTTGGGACCGTGAATTTTGTGGGAGGATACGCTGATCAGGTCTGCCCCCAGATTCTTTGCGGCGAAGGGAATCTTCAGAAAGCCCTGTACCGCGTCGGTGTGGAAGATAGCATCGGGGCAGAGCTTGTGGGTCAGCTTTGCCATTTGCGCGATGGGCATGACGGAGCCGACCTCGTTATTCACCATCATGATGGAGACAAGAATGGTGTCCTTGCGCAGGGCGGCCTTCAGGTCATTCACACTGACCCGGCCCATCCTGTCGGGCTTCAGGTAGGTAATTTCAAAGCCCCGGCTTTCCAGATCGCTCATGCAGTTTAAGATGGCATGGTGCTCCATGGCGGTGGTGATGATGTGTTTGCCCCGCTTGCCCATGCGGCGTGCCGCGCCGAACACGGCCCAGTTGTCGGCCTCCGTGCCGCCGGAGGTGAAGAACACCCGGTCCGGCTCAGCCCCCATGGCGGCGGCAACATTGTGCCGGGCCTGCCGTAAAAGTTTCGCGGTATCAATGCCGAAATTGTACAGTGCGGAGGGGTTGCCCCAGTGCTCGGTCAGGGCTTTCGTAACGGCCTCCACCGCTTCCGGGCAGGGCTTGGTGGTGGCGGAATTGTCGAGATAGATCATAGTATATTAATCCTTTTTGATAGAAAGTAAATTGTTCTTTAGCTGCACAGGCGCTTACAGCGCCCATGGCTTCCCCCGGGGGTGGTGCTCCGCGCAGCGAATCAAAATCAAAATGATTGCCGGTGGCAATCATACCTTGATTTATTAGCTGTCGAGCGCAGCGAGACTGATGAGGATCGGCGAA
>JALFAD010000011.1 GCA_022772525.1 Clostridiales bacterium | reverse complement strand
AATCCACGCTCCCCGTGCGGGGAGCGACCGTGAAGGTGCTGCATCACCTAAGACTATTACTATTTCAATCCACGCTCCCCGTGCGGGGAGCGACGACACTTAGCACCAACATCACCCAGAAAATCCTATTTCAATCCACGCTCCCCGTGCGGGGAGCGACCGATTACAGCGGATACGCCGGTTCCGGGTATCCTATTTCAATCCACGCTCCCCGTGCGGGGAGCGACATCCTCAACGTCGAAAATGTTGGATATAAATTCGATTTCAATCCACGCTCCCCGTGCGGGGAGCGACCTCCGGATCGATCGGTCACGAGAATGAAAATGTATTTCAATCCACGCTCCCCGTGCGGGGAGCGACGATCTTCATAGACCTTTGTAATCTCGCACCATGCAATTTCAATCCACGCTCCCCGTGCGGGGAGCGACTACCATCGGCAATTATACCAGTCAACGTACAAAATATTTCAATCCACGCTCCCCGTGCGGGGAGCGACAGCAAAGATGCACAAATTTCCGGCAGCATCTTTGGCAGAGATGTTAAATCTGTCGGGCGCAGCTCCGGAAAAGCCGTACCAAACCGGTTCAAAAGCGGGTGCCCTTTGCTCAGGCTCCCCCAAAAAGCCGCGCGAACCTCCCGGAAATCTCTGTGCGCTCATGCTTCGCGCTACAAAATCAGGGTATCCTCCGGCAGATAGGTGTTCTTGCAGCCGAAGTGCTCAACCTTCTTTTCGTATTGATTCCCCAAATAGTAGAAGCGGAGGCTGTCCCTTTCCGGATCCATAATGGACAGCAGCTTGGCCTGCAGGCTCCGGCACTGCCCGGCGTCCAGCAGGCATTCAAACACGGAGTTCTGCACCCGCTGACCGTAGTCCACGCATTTCTTCGCAATCTGCCGCAGCCTTTTCCGCCCGGCGGCATCCTCCGTATTGACGTCATAAGTTATCAGAACCAGCATATTCTCACTTCCATAAAAACGGCGGATAGGCGTCCAAGTCTCCCCGGAGATACCGGGCAAGCAGCAGCGCCTGAACATAGGGAATCAGCCCCCAGCTCATTTTCTCATTGAGATAGGGATGGGTCAGCGTATCCCGCTTCCGCTCCTGCCAGGCTTTCAAGAATTTCTTCCTTCCGTCGTCGGTGAGCAGCACCGCGCCGCTGTCCTGGGTCTGAAAGTCCTCCGGCCGGATCATTCGGTTGTTGACCAGAGTCAGCACGAACCGGTCTGCCATGCAAGGCCGCAGCTCCTCCATCAAATCCAGTGCCAGGGATTCCCGTCCCGGGCGGTCTCTGTGAAGAAAGCCCACATAGGAATCCAACCCAACGCTTTCCAGCGCGCTGGCACAGTCGTGCGCCAGCAGGCTGTAGGCAAAGGACAGCATGGCATTGACCCGGTCAAGGGGTGGACGGCGATTCCGTCCCCGGAAATAGAAGTCCTCCTTCCGGTTCAGCAGCATATGATCCAAAACGCCGAAATACGCCGCCGCTCCCACGCCCTCCACCCCCCGGAGAGCTTCCATATCCGTGATTTCCAAAACCAACGGCAGCAGTTCCTTGATTTTCCGGGAGGCATCCTCCAGACCGCAGTTTTCCACTCGCGGCGCATGATCCCGAAGCGTCCGCTGAATGCTTGCGCCGGAGTTGCTGAGCTTCCCGAAAATCATATTCCGAGCAACGGTGCAGCTTCGCTGCGGATCATCCGCGATTCGGTATTGTTCCCGGCGCAGCAGGACATTTCCATTGCCTTCCCCGCAGACGCGTGCCAGGAACTTCCCTCTTGGCGTACAGAATGCCAAGCCGATCCCTTTCTCAGCGCAGGCACCCATCAGCGCCGGAGACGCCCCGGAATAGGAGAAGCTGACAATGGCTTGCAGCGTATGCAGAGGATACCGGGCGACCACTTCTCTGTCCCGGTTAGCCAGCACGTTTTCCCCCTCCAATGACAGGTAAATGTCCTCAGAGGTGACAAACAGAGTGTTCAGAAGCTGTTTCATGGCGCTTCCTCCATCGCAGCTTTGAGATAGGCAGACACGGAGCGGTTTTTCATCAGCTTCGGCAGGCAAAGCTCCTTCATGGAGCATGCGTTGCAGCTTTTCGTGGGTCTGACCTTGGGTGTGTAACCCCGCTGATAGAGATCGTGCATCTGTTCTAGCATCTGTCTGACCTGCGCGCGCAGCTCCGGGGTAAAGGCAACCCGCTCCCGACGCCGAATTTCGCCATAATACAGCGCACCCTCCGGAATGTCACAGCACAGCATGGTTTCCAGACACATAGCCTGTCCGCAGAGCTGAAGGGCATCCCCGGTATCCTCCCGGGGGCGGCCCCGCTTATACTCCACCGGGAAGGGCTGCCAAAGGCCGTCCTTCCCGGCAATGGGGACGCCGGTGCTTCCCCGGTGGTACTCCAGAACATCGCATTGCCCGGATACGCCCAGCTCCGCGGAGTAGACGCTCACCCCGCGGGTGATGAACCGGTCGCCCCGGCTTTCCTGAAACTCCGTGTCGTGGGCATTCTGATGCAGGATTGCTCCATCAATGGTGCGGTAATTCTCTTCCCATTGATTCTCAATGTGAATCAGCGCCCATCTACGCCTGCAGAACTTAAAATGCTGCAAGCCGGACAACTGCAAGAAGTCCTCTTCCTTATATTCCATCAATGATTTCGGGCTCCAGGCCGGGAAGCGGCTCCAGAGTAATGGCATAGTCCTCCACGCTCTGTGGAATCTTGCTGTCATCCTTCAGGGCGATTTTTACGGAACGATGTACTTTTGCGGAAGAATACTGCCCATCTTTGCAGTTATGCTTCCACCAGAACAGCTTCACCACTTCCATGGACCCGTCGGGTCTGGCGGAAGAGGCATCGTTAACGAACAGGGTACGCAGGCATTCCTTGACCGTCTGTGCATCCTCCTCCGTAAACCCGGTTTTCTCTGCCAGCTGGACATTGATGGAGCCCTTGATTTCATAAAGGCCAAAGCGGACGAAGTGCTTCATGCCCATGGTATCCGAGGCCCGATTTTCGTCTTTTCCCTTCTTTTCGCCGTTCACGCTTTTGGTAATCTGAATGGACTCAATATCCACCGTGGAAACGCTGGACGCCTGGTGGATGGATACCGGCCCCCGAACGCCGACAGACACGCCCTTCGCATCCTTGAAGGCAAATACCTGTCCGAACGCGCGGACATCCAGCCAGGTTTCACAGGCGTGGGCGGCGTACGCGTCCCGGTCCTTGACTCCCTTCATGGCTGCGGATGCCCGCTCACTGAGGCTCCCGAAGCCGTCATCGCACCGATCCTCCGACTGGACGAAAATGGGATGCCCCAAATCCTGCATCCGGTTGCGGATCTTTCGCTTGATACAGACATCCGAGATTTCCCCGAACCCATTCAAGTCTGTGCGAGGGCGGTTTCCATTCAGCGGGTCGCCGTTGCTGTTGGCGCGGTTGACACTGACCAGGGCCACAAAGTCGATTTTGTTTTGTAAAGTGCTCATACTTCTTCCTCCTGATTTGTATCTTCGGTTTTGGAGCGGTAAAGCTCGCGTTTCTGCAAATAGTAGCCAAACAGGTAGGTATCCTGCAGGGCGCTCTCCTGGGAGGCCCCGGGGCATTCCGATATCTCGTTGATGATTTCTCCAATCAAACACTCATAATACGCTTTGCTGGAAGCTCTGAGTCTGGGATAGTACGCCTTTTTCAGCTGCTCCCAGATGATGCGGCTGGCGTACCGGGGGCGCTTGGCGAATACGGACTGCATCCGAATCGCTGTGGGTTCTCTATTCTCGTTTTTTTCGTAGGTATCCCGCTCAATTTTCTCAAATACGGCCAGTAGCCGGCCATATTGGTAACTGAGGTCCTTCTTGTCGGGCTCCAATGCCATTTTCCATTCCTCCTGATTTCTGTCATAGTGATATTTCCGAAGTACCGCGCAGGCAGTGAACAGCACCTTCTCCCGCGTTCCGGCATCTGGGATGAGCTGTAGATTGGATGCGGTTGCCGTGACCGCCCGGGCAATGTCCGACGGCATTTTTCCCCTGTCCACACGGCAGGAAATCAAGCGCTGAACCTGCTGACGCATCACTCTGTCGTCCGTCTCAAACTGCGTCTGGTTTTTGGAAATCCGAAGCGTTCCAAACGCGCAGTTGACAATCTGGAAGAGGTGCGGAGACTGAATCCCATAGGGGCCGTTGTTCCAGCAGCAAATCGCGTCCCAGTCGTGAAGCCGTTCCAGAAAGTCCGTGGCCAGCAGCTCGCTGTAATAGGTCAGAGAGAGCCGCCCGGAGGTGGCGGCGTCAAAGGCCGCGATCACCGCTTCCGAGTCTGCCGGAATGCGTTCCCTCCATCCGCTCAGTGTCTCTGCCAACGCTTTCCGATAGTCGGAATACTGAATTTGTCTTTCCGCGCTCTTTTGCATAAACGGCACGTTGATCTGTGGCAGCTCAATTCCATGAGGATTCCAGCACAGGAAGGTCTTTCCGCCCAGATTGACGCCCTGGTTCGCCGCAAGCCAGCGCAGCGCGTTATGCGCCTTCTGGGAAGCGTCGTAGCTGACGGTTACGGCCTGTTTGTCATCCGTGAACCTGCCGCGATAGGTAAATCCGCTGGAATCGTTTGCGGAGATCAGTTTCGCGTTGGCGTTTCCGTTGGCTGTAATGATTTTCTTGGGGTGTTGACTGGCAAGGACATCGCATTGACCCGACACCATGCAAAACGCTGTTTCTCTGTTCTGCGTGGAAGCATAGTAATCGATGAATGACTGAAACAGCGTTCTGTCTTTCCAGCATTCTGGGACTTCGCCGCTGATGCCGGATTCCACCCGCCAGCACACGACCTGCTTTTCTTTCATGGGAAGTCCATCGCCGTTTCGCTCGATCAGTCCGAATTGCTCCAGATCCTCCAGAATGGTTCCTTTTTCAACGTACCGTGCGATTGCATGGAGCTTCGGATGCTGGAAAGCGGAGTTTTCCCATGCGTGGAGTTGCGTCAAATATGCCGCGTATTTTTCCGGATACAGGGGTGTCAGGAAGCGAATCTGGTCGCACAGTGGGTGTGCGCAGGTAGTGTCTCCCGTTCTGCCCGCTGACAACTCCGTTACGGGAATGATGATAGAAGCGTGAGTCTTGTCCATCATGGCAGCGCTCAGCAGTTTCCCGTCGGCATTCAGGGTGATTTCAATATCCGCGTTGGCAATCTGGTGGGATACCGGTACCAGAGGCTCCTTAATCTCATCGCAATACCTACCGGCGTATTTTCCCTCCAGGGCGCAGTAGGTATCGTACGCCTGCTTCATCAGTCCCATTTACTCCACCTCCCCGAATTCCCTCAGCCCGCTGAAATTCCTGAGGTCAGAAGAGAACGGCTTCATTTCCATTGCCCGCAGCGGCTTCTGCCCCGGGCACTGTTCCGGCGGCAAAAAATGAATGATTCCGTTTTTCATGACAGGATACCAGAATCTGGCAGTCATCCGTCCCTTCGTCTGCTCGGAATAGGCTTCATCGGGATAGGTGATTCCATGATACATCAGGCCAAAACTCAATTCCGGCAGATCGTCATAGGCACCCTTTCCGCTTCCGAATACGCAGGGCTCCACATACCCCTGGCATTCTCTGGTTCCCAGGAAAATATCCCGCCGCCCGCCTTTTTCAATCATTCGCAGAGCAATTTGATGGTGCTTGTTTTCATTCCGATCCTGCGCCAGTTCCGGGCGGTTGTCGTTCCAGTCAAAGCATGCGCGAACCTGATAGCGGCAGTTCTTCAGATACGTATAGTAGGCAAGGTCATTTCCGCCGCCGTATTTGATGGGGCGTATCCCCTTGACCTCGGTCTGGATGGGATTCATAACCCGCACATCCAGAATCCGCCAGATCAGCGTGGGCTTCCAGTACACAGACGACAGAATACCCTTCAGCGCCTCATAGGTCGGTATTTGGTAGCTGCATTTCTCTCCGCCCAGCCGCATAATGGGATCGGAGAACAACGCATAATCGCCGGTTACCTGGAACTCCACAATATTTGGATACTTCGTTTTCAAAATTACACCTCCTGAAAGCCCGTTTTTCCTTTTTGTATCGAAAGGCCAATATCCTCATCGTAAAATCCATCGGATAGGACATAGACACTGTCCTCAAACAGAGGGGTGACCGCTCCCAGTTTTTCCAGTTGCGTAAATTGATACTGGTAGACGGATACGGAATACTTTTTTGCCTCGTTGATATTCCTGCGGATGGTCTGCCAATCCCGTTCTCCGTAGGTTTGGGCGGCGGAAATCAGGTATTCCCGAATATCCCGGCCTTTCCCATAGGGCACGAGGATGTCTGTCGTATTCTCATCGAACACCTGGAACAGTTTCCCGGCAAGCTGAAAGGCCTGGCGCAGATAATAGCACTCTGCCATCGGGCACTGGGCGTTCGCGAACTTGGGATTGTCGGCGAGAAGCCGATAAACAGAACCGTATTCCGGGATCACATCATCCTGGAAATCCGGATTCATAGACCCGTATAGCTGATGGTAATAAAACCCGATGGCCTTCTGCCCGGACAGGTCATTTTGGAACCGTTCCGGGTGATCTTCAAAGGCACTCAGCAGGGAAACTGTGGCTTTCTTCCCTCGGGCAATGTCCTCCAAACGATCCAGCCTTTCGTCGGAGCACAGCACAATCCGAACCGGGGCAGGCTCTTGGGATTCCGCGTGCCGGTTGCACCGCCCAGCCGCCTGAACCACGCTGTCCATTCCGGCGGCAAACCGGATAACCTGCTGGAAGGATATGTCCACACCCGCCTCAATCACCTGCGTGGAGATACAGAGCACCTTCTCTCCGCCGGAAAGGGCAGTTTCCAAAGCAGCCTGTAACGCATGCATGGTTTCCCGGCGATGCGCCTGGCACATTGATGCAGACAGGTGGAAGTGCCGGCAAGGCACATTCCGCAGTTCCTCCAGCAGAAACGCCGCTTCGTCCTTTCGATTGCACACCACCAGCAGGCTGTCGCAGTCGGACAACACTTGCTTAATCAGCTGCGGAATCTCGTTCAACCGATATTGTCCCGCGCTTTTTATTTCCGTTCGTTTGAATACGCTCCAGAGCGCTTCCTGCCATGGAACCATCTCCGGGAGCGGACACTTCAGCGGATGCTGTACGATTTCCAGACTCGGCTGGGTGGCGGAGCAGAGCACAATCGTCGTGCCGCATATCTCTGACAGGAAATTCACTGCCAGATTAAAAAGCGTCAGCATTTTATTCGGGACCGTCTGAACCTCATCAATGATAATAATGCTGTTACAAAGGGAATGGAAACGACGGATTGCACTGGTTTTCCCGGAAAAACAGGTATTCAGCAGCTGAACCAGCGTAGTAATGACCACCGGCGCCCCCCACGTGTCCGTCAAAAGTTCCAATTCCCGCAGGTGCTCCGGTTCGTTTACCGGCT
The DNA here is from genome assembly GCA_022772525.1 of Clostridiales bacterium. Classification (GTDB taxonomy): domain Bacteria; phylum Bacillota; class Clostridia; order Oscillospirales; family Oscillospiraceae; genus Faecousia. The sequence continues at coordinate 3,672 of JALFAD010000011.1, read as the reverse complement.
CTGCCAGATTGGAATGGTGCTCCAGAATCATGGAATCATCGCCGATATAGCAGCGAAGAACCTCAGCGTTCTGATCCAGTATGGAAAGCAGCGGAGACGTAAAAATGATCCGGGCCTTCTTCCACTGTTTCGCGTGGGTCAGTGCAAATCGCAGCGCAGAAAGGGTTTTTCCGCCGCCGGTGGGAACGTTTAACCGGTAAACGCCTCCCGGCTGGCGGGCAAAGGCCGCGCAGGTATCTGAGATCGTGTGCCGCGCCTGATCGATGGGCTTCTCTCGCGGAAGCGTACCGAGTTTCCGTTCAAGGAAGGCAAGGCGGTCTGCCCAGATGTCCCGCATATCCTCCGGCCACTTTGGGAACGCATCTGCGTTCATGAACTCCGCCGTGTCCCTGCGGTCCCCCTCGATCACGGCCGACAGCAGCATCCGTTGGAGAAGGCCGACATAAAACGCGGTTTCCCGGTTCGCTTCCCCGGCATCCTGCTGCTGAGATAATGAGGCCATCTGATTCAGCAGCGCGGTTGTTTCCCGGACGGAAGCACGAAAAAGTGAATTCAGTTCTTCCAACCCCGCGCACTGTTCCAGATAGTCGGAGCGGGATTCCGCATATCCGATGCCTTCTTTCAACTGACGGTGCTGAAAACCGCTGTTCTGCCGGTCATCAATGCAGTCAAACAAACCATGGTGGGCGCCGATGGCATAGGCCAGCAGCTCCGCCGTAACCTCGTCATAGCCTATCTCGTTGCTGTTATGCCATTGCTCCAGAACAAACCGCGCCCCCGCAAATGTGTGATTGACGCTGCCCCGCACAGCTGTACCTGCAACAGCCTCCTCCAGATAGCGGTCATATTCCCGCTTAAATTTACCGAAATCATGGAGCAAAGCCGCGAGAAACGCCGTCATTCCCATGCCAATGGGTTTCAGGGCTTTGGCAGCATATTCTGCGGCGCTGCGGGAGTGCTCTGCCGCAGTTTGAATTTTTCCATCCTCCCGTATGTGTGCAATGTGCATATCGATACACCCGCTTTCCGGTTTCCGTTGTCGTTATGAGTATACCACATTGTGCTGATATATTAAAGTTCAGTAATAAAGAAATTTTATACGAAATCTCTTGACTTACTTTATCTAATGTGCCATACTGTGTATGTCAGGCAGGAACAGTCTGTGGATTGAAATAGTAAAAAAGATATTTTCGTAGCCAGGAGAGGGCAGAGCATAAACTCTGCCCCTCCTGTTATCTACTGTAGCGCGGAATCAGTCCAATAAAACGGGTATCATTCATGTCTAGATATTGTGATAGTGCCTTCCAAGAATAGAAACGTGTGATTCTCTCGTCAACAATGCCCGGCAGCTCACTCACTGCCGGGCCTGTCCATATTCACTTCCGTACCGCTATTTTTCCGCCTGCAACATTTCCTGCAGATGATCCAGCACAAACCGCTGGGCTTCCGAAGAATAGTAGACCGCCTGATAGGTTCCGTACTGTCCCTCCCGGAGTTTGACAGTCAGTCCAATCTGCTTCCCCATAGCTGTCGGAAGACGTTTGGATTTTCCGTCTGCGTCTGCCTGTTTCGACATAAAACCTTTCTCAATCAGCCAATCGGTAATCGCCGATGTCTTCAGCTTCTTCCGATCCGGGTCGTTGATCGCATTCATAATGAGGTCAACAAACTGCGTAATCCGAATTGGCTCCTGTGACGGATTCACGCGCCCCAGTTCTTCATCCGTGATAAAAAAGCCTTTTTGGGGAGTGCTCACAACCCTGCCGCCGCCCGCAATGACCTGATCCAAAACCCCGGACACATAGAAAAAGCATCTTGCCAGCCGGACATTGTTCAGCACAGAGTCCTCAGGAATCTCCTGATCCGAAATCGGATCGATTCCCTGGGCCAGTTTCTCCATGTACATCTTCGCCCGCTGCATGATTTCCAGTTCTGTCATTTTCATCATTCCTTTTCTCTCCCGCAGCAGTTCTTGTACTTTCTCCCGCTGCCGCAGGGGCAGGGGCCATTGCGGGAAGGAGTGCCGACAATGGTCAGCTTTGGCTTCTGGGGCGGTTCCTCAAAGAAGGACGGCTGATTCTCCGGCGGCGCAAGCCGCTCCTGAAGCCGCAACCCCCGGACTGACTGGGCAAACAGCTCGTCCGGTGTATTGCCCCTGTTGGCGTGCTTGTGGGTGTGGTTGTTCAGATCCTGATACAATGCGGCGAATTCTTCCAAATCCCAATTCTTATTCGATGTCAAACCATCCTCTTTCAAAATATTCAGAACTTCCCGAAGCGGCGCATCAATGACGATGACACTCTGAATGCAGTCGCAATACTCTTCTGCACTTGCCGGCAGGGAGGACGAAAGCTTGCGCAGATACTGTATCATCGCACTGCGCTGGGACGTTTCCGGGAAATAGGTGCCATCTGCGAGTCGCAAGAATTCCGCTTTGGGGAGGATTTTCAGCGGTTTTCCCTTCTGGGCGCGGCGCAGTTCCCGGATGTTCGTCTCAAAATCATCCACAAACAGATAGTCTGCCGCAAGCTCACAGATTTTCAGGGGATGTTCCTCCGATACCCGGTATTCTCCCGGTCTGTCAATCACTTCAAAATTGCTGCTGGCATGGTCTATTGTCACAACTGCCATAAAAAATGTCAGCTCTTCCACCGTAGGATTCTGACTATTGTAGAGCGCATACAGTTCGTCCATCGGAATCAATCCGTACAGATTCGCCGCAGCGTCCATATATAGGTGGATGCGGTTGATTTCCTCCCGACTTAATGGAATCTGCGCATACAGCTTTTCAATTTCTTCCTGTGTGAGTGAATCAGGAATATCGTCCTCATCCTCATCTTCGTATTCTTCCCACTCCGGGTACTGTTCTGGCGATTCCCCCACGCTTCGGATCACCAGAGGCGTTTTCGCATCCTCCTCCAGTTCCCGCAGTACCTTGCACTGAAACTCCCATTCATCGCCAAAGTCAAAGACATACTTAAATTTCTGACCCTTTGCCAATTTCAACTTTTTCAGTGTATATTTCTTCGTCAGGCGATCCCCGACCTCCGCTTTGGAAGAAAAGTACGCATCCGCGGGACTCCACACATGGTTGTCCATGAAGAAGGCATGTTCATGGTCGTACTCAAATTCAAAGGCTTTCAGAATTGCCTGATGGAGTTTGTACAGCGTGGCGTTGGCGCTGATCTGAATATGCCGGTAACAGCCGGTTCCAAGGGATACGCTGATTACGAAGCTTTCCATAGTAGCTGTCCTCTCTATCCAGTTTGTAAGTTTTCCTGCATCCATCCTACCATTCATTTTGCCGTCCGTCAAGTTTGTTACATTGATGTAATAAATTTGTATTTTTTCTTTTTTGTTACATCGCAGAAAGTCGCAGCGCATCCTGTCGAGAAAGCTCTAACATTCCGTTCCAGAAAATGGTGGCTTTCTTTCCACAATAGGTAAATTCAGAACTTCCTGACTTGGCCCAGAAAAACTTTCCGCGGGCATTATCCCTTATTGCGCGGTTGATGCTGGCGGGTAAATTTCTAGGGTCGTATAATACAAGGCGATAGAGCAATATATCCGCAATCAGTTACAAGAAGATTACGCAGAAGACCAAATGTCCATAAAAGAGTATGTCGACCCGTTCACGGGTGAGCCAGTAAAAGAGGGCAGGTTTAAGTAAGC
>JALFAD010000010.1 GCA_022772525.1 Clostridiales bacterium | reverse complement strand
AATTGTTAAACCGCCTTGCACGGTTGTACCCAAATTTGCCGTTCCTTTCAAAATCAGGGACGACCCATTACTAAGACTGACACCGCAGACAACGCTCTCCAAATTACCAGCCGGAAGCAAAAGGGTGAGATCGCCGCTGCCGCTGTAGTGGTTTGTCGTCAGGAACGCATCAAACGCCGTCTGGTCAGACAGAATGGTGTTCAGGGGCAAGGCATCAGGAACCGTGATGGTATTGGTGGTGGGGACCGTAACGGTAATCGTCATACTATAAGTCGTCCCATTCAACACATAACTCAGCGAATAGGAGCCGGCGGTCGATGCACTCAGGCTGCGGTTTCCGTTCTCGTCCGGCGTACCAATGGACAGTCCCTCCTGAGCGTTGAACCCTTCAGCGGCTACTATTGCAGTGCTGTCATCCGAATTCGATATGTAGAACTTCGCAGTGAGGGTATTCCCGGCTTCAAAAGTCAGATTTGTCTGATAGCTCGCGCCATCTCCAACCTTGGCGTACAGCTGAGCCGGTTCCCCCTCCGCCCCGGCGGGCAGGACCATGCCGCACAGCAGGCATGCCAGCATCAGTATTGAAAGAAATTTCCGCATAGAAATCAATCCTTTCCCCATTATGAGCCCATTATATCAGCTTTGCGGGAGAAAGCAAGAGAAGTGTCAAAATTAGGCCAGAAAAACTTCCCTTCGGCTCCGGGGCGATCTTCCGATTTCTGCCGGTCACGGGAACCGTCCGCCCGACATGTACCCGGTATTCTCCTTTGGAATTGTGCTTTTTGCATAAAATCTAGCGGTGAATTTCCTTTTTTGCGTAAGAAATAACGATTGCAATTTGAAATTTCTTCCGTTATAATGTTCCCCATAAAGACAGATGTCCATATTTCGTGGATACTTGCTTTATGATGGGAGGATATGAAAATGAAAAAACTCACAGCGTTACTTCTGGTTCTTTGCATGGTTCTGTCCCTGTGCGCCTGCGGCGGCAGCGGCAGCGCTTCTTCCGGCGAGAAGGTCGTGAAGATCGGCGTGTTTGAGCCTTCTTCCGGCGACTCCGCTTCCGGCGGCAAGAAGGAAATCTTAGGCATGCAGTACGCCAACTCTCAGGCGCCTACCGTCACTCTGGGCGGCGAGACCTACAAGGTCGAGCTGGTCTACGGCGACAACGGCTCCTCCACCGACAAGGCTCCCTCCGCTGCCTCTTCTCTGGTCAGCGCCGGCGTGTCCATCGTTCTGGGTTCCTACGGCTCCGGCGTCTCCATGGCCGGCGGCCCCAAGTTTGAAGAGGCCGGCATCCCCGCCATCGGCGTGACCTGCACCAACCCCAACGTTACCGCCGGCAACAGCTACTACTTCCGTATCTGCTTCCTGGATAACTTCCAGGCGGACGTGCTGGCAAACTTCGGCATGGATAAGTTCGGCGCCAAGATCGCTTACTGCCTGGGCGAGACCGGCAACGAATACGATCAGGGCCTGATTGCCTTCTTTAAGCAGGTCTTCGAGGCCGCAGGCGGCAAGGTCATCACCGACTCCTTCCCCACCGGCAACTCCGACTTTAACTCCTACCTGAACAAGGCCAAGAGCGAGAACGCCGACGTGATCTTCACCCCCGTGTCCATCGCCTACGCCGTTCAGATCCTGAAGCAGGCCGATTCTCTGGGCATCGAGGCTCCCTTCCTTGGCTCCGACACTCTGGACGACAACATGGTTCTGGAAGCCCTCAAAGGCACCAGCCTGAAGGTTTATGTCTCCACCTTCTATCAGGAGGGCGGCTCCGCTGAATTCGATAAGGGCATCAAGGATTACATCAACGGCAGCTCCGAGGCTCTGGCTGCCAACGGCGGCAACGATACCATCTCCGCCGTCACCGCCATGGGCTACGATGCTTACTTCGTGGCTCTGGAAGCCATGAAGAAGGCCGACAGTGCCGACAAGGCCGCCCTGATGAAGATTCTGCCCTCCGTCACCTACACCGGCGTGTCCGGTTCCATCGCCTTTGACGAGGTTGGCGATGCCGTCCGTGACACCGCCTACATCAAGACCGCTGACACCGCCAACGGCACCTGGGTGCTGGAGACCGTGCAGACCGGCTCTGTCCAGGCCGAGGAGACCGAACCCACCGGCTCCGCAAGCTGATATTGAAACCGCGATTGACGTTTCTGGCGGGGGTATTTTGCCCCCGCCAACGCTCGTTTTTTGTCAGAGGAAAAAGAACAGGAGGTTCCCCATGGAACAACTGCTATCCATAGAATACATTGTATCCATTCTTCTAAGCGGCATCTCGCTGGGCGGTCAGCTGGCTCTGATCGCCATCGGCTATACCATGGTTTACGGCATCCTGCGCCTGATCAACTTCGCCCACGGCGATGTATTCATGGTCGCGGGACTTTTGGGTATCTACATCTCCGCGGCTGTGCCCATGTACGTCGCTATCCCCATCGTCATTGCCCTGACCATAGGACTGGGATTTTTCATTGAGCGGGCGGCCTACAAGCCCCTGCGCAGCGCGCCGAGAATGTCCGTCATGATCTCCGCCATCGGCGTCAGCTACCTGCTGCAAAATACCGCGACGTATGTCACCGGCGGTCAGCCCATGACCTACCCATCCATTGATTTTCTGACCAGAACCGTGAATATCTGCGGCGCTTCCACCAAACTGGTGGTCATCATTACCCCTGTGCTGGTGCTGGTACTGATTGCCCTGCTCACCACCCTGATTAACCACACCAAGATCGGCATGGCTATGCGGGCGGTCTCCAAGGATTTTGAGACCAGCCGCCTCATGGGCATCAAGATCAACAACGTCATTTCCATGACCTTCGTCATCGGCTCGGCTCTGGCGGTGGTGGGCTCCATCCTCTACTTCACCACCTACCCCGCCATCACCCCCACGGCAGGCGCCATGCCCGGTCTTAAATCCTTCGTGGCGGCGGTGTTCGGCGGCATCGGCTCCATCCCCGGCGCGGTGATCGGCGCGTTCTTGATCGGCATCTGCGAGACCATCATCAAGGGCCTGCCCTCTTCCTGGAACGTGTCCGTGTTCTCCGATGCCTTTACCTTCGCGCTGCTGATTGTGATTCTCACCTGCAAGCCCACGGGCCTGTTTGGCGAGAAGGCCACCGATAAGGTTTAAGGAGGTGGACGAAATGCTCCAAAAAAATGAAAAACGGGCCGGTACCCTCCGGACCATGCTCGCCATTATGGTGCTGCTGCTGTTTGTGATTGTACTGGAAAACATCAGCAGCTGGATTCCCGGAATGCCTGCCGTTTTCTCCCCCACCAGCCAGCTGTTTACCGTGCTGAAAAAAGGCGCGGTGTACTCCCTCGTCGCCGTGTCCATGAACCTGCTGAACGGCTTCACCGGCCTGTTCTCTCTGGGTCAGGCAGGCTTCATGCTGCTGGGCGCTTACACTTACGCAATTTTGACCGTCCCCATGGCTGCCAAGGATCAGGTCTACTACCTCTACGGCGGCTCCGCGGTGAAATTCTCTCTGGTTGACGCCTTCCAGAGTCTGTTCGGCGTTGCGGGCTTCGGCGGGGCCGTGAGCCTCATCTGTGCGGTGCTGGTGGGCATCATCTGCGCCGGTCTGGTGGCCGCCCTGTTCGCCGCCCTGATTGGCACCCCCGTGCTGCGGCTCAAGAGCGACTACCTTGCTATCGCAACTCTCGGTTTCGCGGAAATTCTGCGGGCCATCTTCCAGTGGCAGACCCTCGGCCCCATCACCAACGGCGCCAATATGCTCAAGAGCTTCCCCACCTTCGCCGACTTCAACATCAAAAACGCCGCCGGTCAGGTGGTGCTGCGGCTGAGCACCTTTGTGCCGTTCCTTTTGTCAATTCTTTGCATCACCGTCATCGTGCTTCTGATCCACTCCTCCTACGGCCGGGCCTTCAAGGCCATCCGGGACGATGAAGTGGCTGCCGAAGCCATGGGCATCAGCCTGTTCAAACACAAGATGCTGTCCTTCGTGATTTCCAGCTTCTTCTCCGGTGTTGGCGGCGCGCTGTTTGCCATGTATGTGTCCAACGCTCAGGCCAAGGCCTTCACCTCCACCATGACCTATGAGATTCTGCTGATCGTGGTCATCGGCGGCATCGGCTCCATCTCCGGCTCCGTTATCGGCACCTTCCTGTATGTGGCCTGCTCCGAGTGGTGGCTGCGGTTCCTGGATGCCGAGACCTACATCGGCTCCTTCAAGGTGCCCCTGCTGCGCAGCGGCTTCCGGATGGTGGTCTTCTCTGTGGTCATCATGATTATCGTCCTGTTCTTCTCTCAGGGCATCATGGGCGAAAAGGAGCTGACCTGGGCCGGAATTGGGGGCCTGCTCAAGAAATTAAAGCCCAAAAAGAAAGCGGCATCCGCCGGAAAGGAGGGCTAAGCCATGGATGAAAAAATGGTTCTTCGCATGGAGCATGTGACCATGCAGTTTGGCGGCGTGGTGGCCGTCAACGACCTGTCGCTGGACGTGCCGGAAGGCAAGATCGTGGCCCTCATCGGCCCCAACGGCGCGGGCAAGACCACGGCCTTCAACTGCATCACTGGTGTCTATCAACCCACCAACGGCAGGGTGGAATTCATGGGCAAAACCATGATTTGCAGCCATCCCACGGGAAAAATGAAGAAAAATTATCTGGGTAAGGACGCTCAGACTTATGTAAACCAAAAAATCGTGAATCCTGCCCCGGATCACGTTGTGGAGCTGGGCATCGCCCGAACCTTCCAGAACATCCGCCTGTGGAAGAGCATGACGGTGTTTGAAAATGTGCTGGTTGCCAAGCATATGCGGGCCAAGCAGAACGTATTTTCCGCCACCTTCCGCACCAACGCCAAGGAGGAGACCCGGATGCGGGAGGAGACCATGGAGCTGCTCAAAGAGCAGGGACTGGATCAATACAAGGACGAACTCGCCACCAGCCTGCCCTACGGCCTCCAGCGCCGTCTGGAAATCGCCCGGGCACTGGCGACCGACCCAAAGCTGCTGCTTCTCGACGAACCCGCCGCGGGCATGAACCCCCAGGAAACTCAGGAGCTGGCCCAGTACATTCAGGAGATTCGGGATACCCACCACCTGACGGTGTTCCTCATCGAGCACCACATGGATCTGGTCATGAAAATTTCCGACTATATTTATGTCATTGATTTCGGCAGTGAGATTGCCCGGGGCGTGCCCAAAGAGGTGCAGCACAACAAGCGGGTCATCGAGGCCTATCTGGGGGTGACGGAGGATGAATAATATTCTGGAAATTCGGGACTTGCAGGTGCACTACGGCGGCATCGAAGCCGTCAAGGGCATTTCGCTGGATGTGCCCGAGGGAGAAATCGTCACCCTGATCGGCGCCAATGGCGCGGGCAAAAGCTCGACCCTGCGGGCCATCGCCGGACTGGTAAAGCCCAGCGCGGGCGCCATCACCTTTCAGGGCGAGGACATCACCGGCAAGGACTCCAACCTGATCGTCTCCCGGGGCATCACGCTGGTTCCTGAGGGACGGCGGATTTTCCCGGACATGACGGTGCTGGAAAACCTGAAAATCGGCGCGTACCTCCGCAAGGACGATCTGACCGACGACTTAAACTGGGTCTTTGACCTGTTCCCCCGTCTGAAGGAGCGCTCCTGGCAGGCCGGCGGCACCCTGTCCGGCGGCGAGCAGCAGATGCTGGCGGTGGGCCGGGCGCTCATGAGCCGCCCCAAGGTCATCATGATGGACGAACCCTCTCTGGGGCTCGCCCCCATCATCGTCCGGGGCATTTTTGACATCATCAAGGAAATCAATAAGCAGGGCGTAACGGTGCTGCTCATCGAGCAGAACGCCAACATGGCTCTGAAAACCGCCGACCGGGGCTATGTTATGGAAACCGGCCGCATCACCCTGACAGGCACCGGCGCGGAGCTCCTGAGCAACGAGGCCGTGAAGGCAGCATACCTAGGAACCTAATTACGCGAAAAAAGGAGGCTTGCTTTTAGGCGGGTATCCGTAAAACAGTTAATCCTCCGTATGATTCAGATCATACGGAGGATTTGTTTATGTCTAATCTTCAAACTTGCTGGCGGCGAACGGTTTGTCAAAACCGCTTGCGGACGGAAAGTCCACAGGGGATAGCCGCTTTCGCGGCGCAAAGTATGTAACCCCTTGTTCGGAACATAGCGACGCAAAACAGCCCGGACATTCAGCTTTCCGGGGTGTTCGGTCTCATAGAGCGCACATACTGGGATTACCCCGTATAGAAATGCGCCCTTTGTTCCAAAGGGTTTTACAATGACGTTTCATATAATCATGCAAGAGCTTATTGCGTACATTGATTACTACAACAGACGAATTAAGGCAAGACTTAAGGACTTGCCGTCTGCGGTTCACAGGCAGCAAGCCCTTTCGGCTGCTTGAACAATTTGAGTTAGAAATATTTGTCTAACTTTTTGGGGTCATTCAAGCCGGTATTTTTAATTCCATCAAATTCCCTTAGCGATTGCAGCAGAGTAACGAAGTGCTTGATGGTGTGAAAATGGGTATGGGTACATTTGAAGCAAATAGAATTCCCGCATATTATTTATATCAAATGCGTCATTTTTTGAATATTTGAAATAAAATACCACTCAATCCAAAGGCAAGCACCAACAACACCAGCGGTATCTCCAACCACCCGAAGCAACCAGCGACCATCAAAGCGGTAACCATTCCAAACACCATCCAGTTTCTGCTGCCAACCAAGTATTTTTTCCCGCCGAACAATGGAATCAGTACCAGCGGCAGCAGGGATATCAGCGCCACAATTATGACAAGTCCTCTGGAGGCATTTAGGACAGGCTCCAGAGAAAAGCCGTTGTAAATCAGAAAGACTCCCAAGATGCCATAGAGGAAATGGTAGGAGGAAGAGATGGGAAAGTGTGATTTTAAGAAACGGGTCAACTTCTTCGCAGCTTGCATCATGTCAAATCGTTTCATTAGTGTATCTCCGAGTGGCATTCCCTGACAGATGCCGTAATAAATAATTCATGGAATAACTGTTTTACGGACGCCCGCTTTTCGGCAGCCTCCTTTTCATTTTCGGTTACAGCAGATCCTTTACCAGGGACAGAGCAGCTTCGTCTGCTACCAGCGTGAAATCCGGATGCAGCTGCAAAATGGAGCCGGGGGCCTGAGGCTTGATGGGGCCGAAGAAGCAGTCCTTCACGGCCTGAGCCTTATTTTCGCCGTTGCACACCAGCAGCACCCGCTTTGCCTTCATGATGGAGCCGATGCCCATGGTGTAGGCATGGGTGGGGACATCCTCCCGCTTGGCGAAGAAGCGCTGGTTGGCGTCGATGGTGGAGTCGGTAAGCTTGACGTAGTTGGTGCCCTTGACGAAGGCGTCAGCAGGCTCATTGAAGCCGATGTGACCGTTGGGGCCAAGGCCCAGCAGCTGTAAGTCCGCGCCGCCGAAGGAATCAATGACGGCATCATACCGGGCGCACTCCGCGGCGGCATCGGGGTTCATGCCGTTGGGGATGTTGCAATTGGCCTGATCGATATTCACATGATCGAACAGGTTGGTGCGCATAAAATAGGCATAGCTCTGGTCGTGATCCTTGGGCAGGCCCACATATTCGTCCAGATTCACGGTTCTGACCTGAGAGAAGTCCAGGTCGCCGGCCTCATATTTGGCAATCAGCTCCTTGTAGGTGCCCACAGGGCTGGAGCCGGTGGCAAGGCCCAGCACGCAGTCGGGCTTCAGGTAGATCTGGGCGGCGATGATGTTGGCGGCCTTTCGGCTGACATCCGCATAATCTTTTGCAATAATCAATCTCATAGTATATTCCTCGCAGTTTCTCTATTTTTAACGAATCTTGGGCAGGGATGCCGCTGCCACGGACTGCCCCACCCGGCGCATCTTCTCATCGGGCAGGGTGACGGTGCACTTCTTCGCCAGTTCGGGGTATTCCTCCGCCAGAATCTCGTTGCAGACCTTCAAAATGGTGTCGCCGCCCTTACCGGACATGACCCGGCCCATCAGCATCATGTAGTCGATGTCATAGAACTGGGCGTACAGCACGGTAGTGTAGGCAAAGTACGCGCCGATGGTTTCAAAAATGGCGATGGCGCGGGGGTCGTCGGCTTCCATGAGCTTCTGGACAAATTTCAGCTTCTCCGCCAGAGACAATTCCTCCGGAATCTCAATCCCGGCAGCGGGAGCCAGCTTGATGACGGCGTCCTGAGAGAAGTACTTGCAGCCCACGCCGTAGTCGGTACTCCACTCGTCCTGCATGGCGCCGGATTGCAGGTCAACAGGGGCGAACGCCAGCTCGTTGATCCAGCCCAGCACGTTCTGATCCTTATCCACGTAGCCCACGGCCTCGGAGGTGCCCATGGCAATGCCCATCAGGTTGCCCTTGCCCAGGCCCATGGCGCCCGCCAGGGCGGACACATCGCCGTCATTGGCGACCAGAATGGGAATGTTGGGGTCGATTGCGGCGGCAGCCCGGTCGTAGATGGTCTTGACCTTGTCCCACTTCTCCCGGGGCACTTTGATGAACAGGGAAGCCACCCGGGGTTCGTTGCCGATGAAGTCACCGGCGGAGGAAACGCCGATGGCGTCCACCCGGGGCATTTTGGAAGCGGCAGTCTTAAATGCCTCCACAATGTGACCATAGTGGTAATCGGGGTCCTCGTTCAGCTTGGGGAACCAGACCACTTCCTCGGAGTAGACGCACTCGCCGTCGATGACAGCGGAGACCTTCCGGTCGGAGCCGCCCGCGTCAAAGCCGATGCGGCAGCCGTCCAAATGTCCGCCCATGGGTTCCGCAACCTCATTGGCAGCGGGGCAGGCATCCAGCGGCAGATCCAGAATTTCCAGCTTCTCCTCGTAGAGCTGATCTACGAAGCCGTAATCAAAAGCCCGCTCGCCGCTGGGATGGTAGGCTTTCTGCAGCTTCTTTGCCAGTTCGGAGCAGCCGCAGACGCTCACGCGGAAGCCGCCGGTGGACCAGAGCAGGAACTTCAAGTACCGCTCAACATAGCGGTAGTCCGCCTCTGCCATTTCGGGGGTGCCGTGGATAAAGGTTCTGTGGACGGAAATACGGCCCTTGTCGCGTTCCAGCGCGATGGCAATGGGCTTTTCCGCGCCCTTCAGGTAGGCTTCCCGCCAGACGCCGAAGGGAATGAAGGTCGGATCCAGCTTGGGCGGATGCTTCATCTGGTATTCAATGCCTAAGTACTGCATGGAAATTCCTCCTGTTTTTTATTTTCTTTGAGAATATCATAACACAACTGCACAGAGAATCAATATCAATATCAACTGTCTTTTGTCATTTTTAACGATTACAGCATGAGTTCGCGGAAAGATTTTACCTATTTCGCCAATTGTGTATCAAAGCCCATTTCCACCAGCCGGTGGAACGCCTCCCACGCTTCCGGCGGAATGTACTGGGGCGTCTGGTAGCCTTTTTTCGCGTAGAGGTCCATCCTCTGGAAGTCCCCCACAATGACGCTGACCGCAGCGTTTTCCGTAATGCCCTGCTTTTGGGCATCCGCCAGATAGTCAGGGATGGATATCTGGGGAGAGGTAACCCGGAAGGCTTGTTCGGGCCAGTAAACCCCCATTGCGGCGGTGATGCGCCGCTCCATAAAGGGCTGATGCACCCCCAGAATCCGGTGGTGGGGAATGTCCCGCTCCTCCAGCAGCCGCCGGGTAAAGAGAATATTCTCGGCAGTGTTGGCGGAATTGGGTTCCTGCACAATGGCCTTTTCGGGCACACCGCATTCCATCGCGACCCGTGCAAAGCGGACGGCTTCCGGCTCCGGCAGCAGTCCCTCCGTGTTCCGGCCCAGCCCGCCGGTGAACAGCACCAACGGAGCAAGGCCCTGAAGGTAAAGTTCCGCTGCCCGCCGGGCGATATTGGTATTAAAATTACCGAAGCCAACAATCACGTCGGCTGTTTCCGGGGGCTGGTGCATCCCCAGATAATCCCAGATCACTTGCAGCGGTTCCAGAAAATCCATAGGTTCCCTCATTTACAGCGCTTAGGGGCGGGTCAATGACCCACCCCTGCGAGCATTATGTGACGATACCGAGCCATACCCAACGGCGTAATGACAATACACCCGCCCGGCACGCATTGTCAGCGGCAGCTTGCCGCTCAGCAATACTTGGCGATCGCCGCCTGAATCATGGCGACGCACTCGTCGGCGATGGGGTAATCGCTTTCGACCAGCTCCGCCAGCGGCGCACGGACGCTGCCGCAGTCGGGGCAGCCCATTTTCCGCAGAACTTCCTTAATCATGGCGTACATATTGCCGTGACCGGAGCACAGCTTGTAGATGATCCGGCAGCAGTCGTTCTGAATCTCCACCGCGGTGTCCAGACGGCCTTCCTTGACGCACTGATAGAGCTTCAGGTACAGCTCCGGCATCGCGCCGTAGGTGCCGCCGATGCCGCCGATTGCGCCCATGACCAGACCGGAGATCAGCTGCTCATCCGGGCCGTTGAACACAATGGCGCCCTCGTCACGCCACATCTGGATATCCTGCGTGGGCATGGAGGAATTCTTGACGCCAATGCAGCGGGGATTTTTCAGCATTTCCTTCAGCAGGGGCACATTCAGCGCCACGCCCGCCAACTGGGGGATGTTGTAAATGATGAAATCGGTGTTGGGAGCCGCGTCGGAAATGTCATTCCAGTACTTGGCGATGGCGTAGGGGGGCAGATGGAAGTAGATGGGAGGGATGGACGCGATGGCATCCACGCCCAGACTCTCGGCATGGGCAGCCAGCTCCTGAGAGTCGGCGGTGTTGTTGCAGGCCACGTGGGCGATAACGGTCAGCTTGCCCTTGGCCTCCGCCATGACGTTCTCCAGCACCACCTTGCGTTCTTCCTTGCTCTGGTAGATGCACTCGCCGGAGGAGCCGCCGACGTAAACGCCCTTGACGCCCTTTTCGATGAACCACCGGGTCAGTGCCCGGACGGCCTCAGGGTTGATGCCACCCTCGGCATCGTAGCAGGCGTAGAACGCAGGGAAAATGCCCTGATATTTCGTAATGTCCTTCATGTTAATTCTCTCCTTATTCGTGAATCTTCACCTTGAACACGGCCTTGGTCACGGTTTCCGGGCGCGTAAGCATCATTTTGATTTTGTGGGCATCGTCGGGCCAGACCACCAGAAAATCTCCGGGCGCAAGCACCAGCTTGTGCTGCCCTGCCCCGTGATAGGCATAAAAGTCGTTCTCCGGCTTGCTTTCAAACCGCTGCAGGCAGCTGGGGGAGGCAATCTCCACCCGCTCGCAGCCCTCCAGCATCAGGTGAATATCCAGAAAATTTTCATGGGCTTCAAAGAAGCTTTCGCTGTCCGGGACGGTCTCGTAGGTAAATTTGGTGCACCAGACCTGCCCCGGGAGAATGTCCACCCGGTCAGTGCCCAGACTGGACAGGAACTCCGGCGTAATCCGCCGCAGCGCCGCGTCCAGATTGGGGTGGATGCCCAGATAGTCAGATGCTCGTTCGTTTCTCGCTAGAATCATGTTCTTACCCCTTCACAGCGCCCATGGTGATGCCCTTGGTGAAGTATTTCTGGAAGATCAGGAACACGATGATGATGGGCACGGAAGCCAAAGCGGAGCCAGCCATCAGCAGGCCAAAGTCCGTGGAGTTCTCCGCCTGCATGGTGGCGATACCAAGGGAGATGGTCAGGTTCTTGCTGGAGGTCAGCATAATCAGCTGCATGAAGTAGTCGTTCCAGGAGTTGATGAAAGTGAAGATGGCGCAGGCGCCCACGCCGGGCTTGATCATGGGGAACATGACGTCGGTAAAGGTGCGCCACTCGGAAGCGCCGTCGATGCGGCAGGCCTCCACCATTTCCGTGGGAATGCCCTCGGCAAACTGCTTGAGGAGGAACACGCCGAAGGGCCAGCCCACAATGGGGAAGATGACGGCCCAGATGGTGTCGTACATTTTCAGAGCGGACATCTCCCGCAGCAGGGGGATCAGAATGACCTGCTTGGGCAGGGCCATGGCGCAGACAATCAGGCTGAAAATCAGCCCCCGGCCCCAGAACCGCTTCTTCGCCAGCACGTAGCCGGCCATAGCGGCGGTGAGGCAGGTCAGCAGCATGGAGGTAACGGACATGAACACCGTGTTCACCAGCCAGCGCAGAGCGGCGGGCACCGTGGGGCCGGTGATCACGTAGCCGAACAGCTTCAGGTCAAACAGCGGGGCGGACCGGCTGCTCATCAGCTTTTCAAAGTTGGCACCGGTAAACACCGAGGGGAACCACACCGGAGTGGTTGACATAATTTCCTGTTTGGTCTTGAAGGAGCCGGTGATGATCCAGTACAGGGGGAAGGCGAACAGGAACGCCAGGATGAATACGATGATAAAGGAGACCACGTAATAGGTCTTGGATTTGAGCCGGTTAGCGTCCAGCCGATTCAGCTTTTTCACGATTCACCCCTCCTTTACTTTTCCTGACCGGCCTTGAACTGGACGGCAGACAGAATCGCGATGACGATGGCCAGAATCACGCCCATGGCGTTGCCGTAGCCGTAGCGGTACAGCTTGAAGGCGTTGTAGTAGATATAGTACATGATGGTCATGGTGGAGTTGTTGGGTCCGCCGGAGGTCAGCAGCTGGATCAGCGCGAAGCACTGGAAGGAGTTGATGGTGGTGATGACCAGAATGTACAATGTGGTAGGCATGATCTGGGGCCACTTGATCTTCCAGAAGGCCTGCATCTGGGTGGCACCGTCCACTTCGGCGGCCTCCACCAGGGATTTGTCCACGTTGTCGAGAGCCGACACATACAGCACGATGGGCTGGCCCACGGAGGTGGTCAGCAGGATCAGGATGATGCATCCCAGGGCGTATTTGGGATCACCCAGCCAGTTGATAGGCTGATCGATCATGCCGGTGGCCTGACCGATGTAGTTGAAGATACCGTAGTAGTTATTGAACATCCACTTCCAGACCATGGTGACGGCCACGGAGCCGGTAACCACGGGCAGGTAGAAAATGCAGCGGAAGGCGGAGGTGGCTGCCACGGGCATCTTGCTGATGGCGGAGGCCACCCACAGGGAGAAGATGCAGGTTACGGGCACGGACACCAGCACGATGATCATGGTGTTCCACAGTGCCTTCCAGAATACGGGATCAGAGAACAGCTCTTTGTAGTTGCCAAAGCCCACGAAAATGTCCTCCCGGCCCATGGTGGCATCAAAGAAGCTGGTGTAGATGCACATGATCATGGGATAGAGAACGAAGCCCACGAAGAAGATCAGGAACGGCAGCAGGAACAGATAAGATGTAACCGTTTCATGGACCATCAGCCGCCGGGATCTGGTGTTTACGGATACTTTTTTGTTTGCCAAGGATATCCTCCCCTCTGATGATGCGGCGGGCCGCCATGGGCAGGCCCGGTTTGAATGGAACGTGTGCGCACACTCTGTAGGGCGGGCTACCCTCAGCCCGCCGCGAAAATCCGCTATGTCTTTACAGCGGGCTGAGGGCAGCCCGCCCTGCAGAAAGGCGCCGAAGAAAAATGCCCCTCCCCTCGCCCAGAAGAGAGGGAAGGGGCTTTCTTTCTACGCTATAGGACTGTCAGCGGTCGCTTATGCGCCGGCGGCAGCGTTGGCGGTAGCCACAAAGGCGTCAGCAGCTTCCTGAACGGGAGTGCCGGTGCCAATCTGCTGCAGCATGTTCCACGCGGCGGCACGGGCCTCAGTCCAGCCGGGAGTGACGTTGTAGTAGTCGCCCATGTACTGCATGAAGGTGCCGTAAACATTCTTCAGCTCGTCGTCGGCGTACAGGTCAGTGACGGACTGACGGACGGACCAGAAGCCGGAGGTGGTGACGGACTCAACAGTGTTCTCGTCGCAGACCCACTTGATGAAGGTCTTGGCAGCGTCAATCTTGGCAGCGTCGCCGTTGTCGAAGATGCCGAAGCCCCAGATACCGCCGCACAGCTTCACGTCAGTGCCGTTGGGAGAGGGGAAGGCCATGGGGAATACCTCAAAGTTGTCGCCAATGACCTCGGTACGGGCAGCGTGGGTAGCGGCGTTCCAGCAGAAGGCCATCTGCAGCACGCCCTGAGCGAACAGGTCAGCCTCTTCGCCGCCGTTGATGGAAGCGTCAAAGTTGATGCCCTTGGTATTGTACAGGGTCTCCAGAGCCTTGACGTTCTCGGGGGAATTCATGGTGTAAGCGGTGTGCTCGGCGTTGGTGAAGGTGCCGCCGTACATATTGTTGTACAGAGCACGGGTGCCCTGGTCGCCGCCCTGAGCGGAGCAGAACACGGCGCCAACGGTCTTATAGCCGGCGTTGTACAGGGTGTCAACAGCCTTCAGGAAGTTCTCGGTGGTCCAGGTGTGGGTCTCGGCATCCACATACTGCCATGCGCCGGTCTCCTCAAAGACGGTCTTGTTGATGGCCATGCAGTGAGCGGTCATGCACAGGGGGTACTCGTAGTAAGCACCACTGCCGTTGTTACAGGCAGCTTCCACGGAAGCGTAGATGTCAGACTTGGCATCGGCAGTCCACAGGTCAGCCAGGTCAACCATCTTGCCCTTAGCGCCCCAGTTGGCGACCAGACGCTCGGGTCCTTCCATGACGATGTCGGGAGCGGCGTTGCCCTCGATGGCAGTGTTAACCTTGTCATCGCCGTCGGTGTAGGTCAGGTACTCAACGGTAACCTTGATGTTGGGATAAGCGGCGTTGAACTCAGCGAGCAGCTGGTCAACGACTTCCTGCTTGCCCCAGTTGCCGATGGGGTAGGTCCACAGGCTGATCTCAACGGGAGCAGCGGCCTCAGTTGCAGCAGGAGCAGCAGCCTCGGTGGCGGCGGGAGCGGGGGCAGCAGTGGGGGCGGGAGTCTCAGCCTTCTGCACGGAGCAGGCGCCCAGGGACAGCACCATGACCACAGCCAATGCCACAGCAATCAACTTTTTCATTGTGTTTCCTCCTAAATTAATATTACACGATATACGCTTAACGGCTTTCGCCGTCAGAGCCAGATTCCTGCGGGGAATCATCTGTGTTTTCCGGTATTCCCCACAATTTCCAAGGATATCTTACACCATAGATTCAACAATGTCAACAACAGTATGAAAATAATTTTCGATAGTAACGCCTTAACGAAAAAGTTTTCTGTTTTGCATATGAAAACGTTTCCAATTTCAGCACAATGACGAAACTGCTCCGCCGCCCTTGACGCGGACCGAAAACATGGTATTCTGTAATGTGAGAAAGGAGTCGCATGGATATGAAAAAGCACATTCTCTGCTTCGGGGATTCCAACACCCATGGCTACTGCGCGGACAACGCCGACTGCTTAGACGGCGGCATCCGCTTTACGGAGGAGCAGCGCTGGACCCGGCTGCTGCAAAATGCGCTGGGGCAGGACTATCTTGTGATCGAGGAAGGCCTGTCCGGACGGACCACCTGCTTTGACGATCCCATCCACGAGGGTCTGAACGCTCTGGACTACATCTATCCCTGCCTCAAAAGTCACGAGGCAATTGACCTCTTAATTATCATGCTGGGCACCAACGACTGCAAGGATCGGTTCTATGCCAGCGCAGCCTGCATTGCTCTGGGCATGGCGCGTCTGGTGAGCAAGGCGAAAAGCACCGACTGCTGGGGCGGCAAAGCACCCAACATTCTGGTCATTGCCCCGCCTCCCATCGGCGAGGGAATGCTCACCAGTCCTGTTGCGGCAACCATGGGGCAGCTGTGTGTAGAAAAATCCCGGCAGCTGGCGGATTGCTACCGGGAACAGTGTGAACTTCTGGGGGTGTCCTTCCTGGACGCCGGGGCGCTGGGCTGCGAGTTTAATACCGTGGACTTCATGCATCTGACCAGCCGGGGCCACAAAGCCCTTGCCGGAAAGCTGGCGGAATTGGTGCCGGAGCTGGTGAAGTAAGACTTATTCTTCCGCTTCCTTTGGCAGAAAGGGCCGAAACATCGGCTCCACCAGCAGGCTGGAAACAAGCGCCGCCAGGGCTGGCAGGAAAAACAGGGGGAACACAAGCCGGGCGCACAGGAAGATGGCAGCGGCGTTGACAATGCCCAGCCCAATGGTTCGGGGCAGGTTGGCAAGGCCCAGCAGCAGGGTGTTTTTCAGCAGACCGCCCAGAGAATTTTCAAACCGGGAGAGGACGGGAAATACGAGGCTCAGAATGCCCAGTCCGGTGACGCCCAGAAAGGCCGCCGCGGAAAACAGAATCCACGAAATCCGGCCTGTCGCTGCCCCGTTCCACACAAGGATCAGGCCCTTTGCCAGCAGGCACAGCAGGGCGAGCACCAGCACCGTGGGCACGATTCCCCCCTTCCAGTTTCCCCGAAAAACCTGCCAGAACCGCTGCCAGCAGTGCTTTTCTCCCCTGCGGAAGCCCCGGAAGGCGGCGTCATAGAGGGCGGCGCAGGAGGCGCCGATGGTGACCACCGGCATACAACCGAGAATCCAGAACAGGCTGAGGAAAATGCTGTCGGTCAGCTGGGTCATGGTGATCATCAGGCCGCTGTCCGGGCTGAAAAGATTGCGAAACATGGGAATCTCCTCCTTTTTCGGGTATTGTAGCACAGATTCATCCGTCTGTCACTACCGAAAGCCCCGGGCGGATTCCCGAAAGAAATTATTTTCTCATTTATTTTTCATTGAAATCATTTTCCAGCAGTGGTATGATAATCTCAGAAACCGACAATTTTTAGGAGGTATTTTTAAATGGATCGTGAAAAATTTCTGGCCCAGCGTCAGTGGGTCCGTGACCAGCTGGCAAACGTAGCCGATTTCTGGCTGAAAAATGGTATGGACGCCGAGCACGGCGGCATTTACACCTGCCTGGACCGCACCGGCAAGATCTACTCCACCGACAAGAGCGTGTGGATGCAGGGCCGCTGCGGCTGGACCTACGCCTACCTGTGCCACGTCTACGGCATGAAGGAGGAGTGGCTGGCTGCTTCCAAGAGCTGCATTGATTTCCTCGAGAAGTACTGCGTCAACCACGAGGCCGGCGGACGGCTGTACTTCACCGTCACCGGCGACGGCAAGCCCCTGCGTCAGCGCCGCTACTGCTACAGCGAGGCCTTCTATTGCATCGCCAACGCCGAGTATTATGGTATCACCGGCAAAAAAGAGCACTTGGAGCGTGCCCGTCGGGCCTACGATATGTACTGGAACCTGAACCACGGCATGCCCGATCCCACCGGTCTCGGCCCCAAGACCATTCCCGAGACCCGCACCGGCCGCTCTCTGGGCATCCCCATGATTATTCTGAATGTCACCGGCATCATGAAGCGGGTTGACCCGGAGAACGCCAAGCTGTACGACGAGCGGGCGAAAGAGTGCATCCACGATATCTTCGCCTACCACGTCAAGCCGGACCTCAAGTGCACACTGGAGAACGTCGCCCCCGACGGCACGCCCCGGCTGGACATCACCGAAGGCCGGATGGTGAACCCCGGTCACGACATCGAGTGCAGCTGGTTCCTGATGGACTACGCCAATGAGACTCACGACAAGGAACTGCACGCCAAGGCCATCGACGTATTCAACATGGCCTTCAACATGGGCTGGGATCAGGAGTACGGCGGCATTCTGTACTTCATGGACTGCCTTGGCAATCCTCCCGAGGCCTACGAGCACGACATGAAGCTGTGGTGGCCCCATAACGAGGCGCTGATTGCCTCCATGATGATCTACCGGGACACCGGGGACGAAAAATATCTGGAAATTTTTGACCGGCTGCTGGACTACTGCAAGACCTATTTTGCCGACGAGTACGGCGAGTGGTACGGGTATCTGCGCCGGGACGGCAAGCCCACCCAGCCCGCCTGCAAGGGTTCCACCTTCAAGGGCCCCTTCCATGTGCCCCGCTGCCTGATTATGCTGGATCAGATGATGACCCAGATCTTAGGCGAATAATTCAAAAATTGCACAGGAGACACGATTATGGACGAGCAGAACATGGATATTCTGGAGCGCATACGTGCCTCCTACTATCAGCTGACCGGTGCGGAGCGGCGGGTGGCGGACTATGTGCTGGCCCGGCACGCGCAGGTGCAGTTCATGTCCATCACGCAGCTGGCAGAAGAATGCGGCACCGCAGAGGCAACCGTCTCCCGGTTCTGCCGGAGCCTGCATCTGAAGGGCTTCAACGCCTTCAAAATCGAGCTGGCCCGGCATTCCGCGCCGGAAACGGCACACGGGCAGGAGCCGGTTTCCACGGACACTCTTGCCGGGCGGGTGCGGGAATCCGGGCGAATGACCATTGACGCCATCCGTCAGACCATGGAGCTGATGGACCTGAATCAGATCGGCAGGGCTGTGGAGATGATCGAGCAGGCACCGGCGGTGCTGTGCATCGGCTCCGGCGGCTCCATGATTATGGCCTGCGAGTGCGCCCACCTGTTTTCCACCGTGACCGGAAAATTTTCCGCGATTTCCGATGCCCATATACAGATTTCCGCTGTAGCGACGATGGACCCAAAGGGTGTGATTTTCCTGTTTTCCTATTCCGGCGCCACCACCGGCGGCCTACAGATTCTGGAGCTGGCCCGTCAGCGGGGGATTCACACAATTCTGGTAACCCGGTTTCAGAAGTCCCCGGCGGCAAAGCTGTCGGACGTGGTTCTGCGCTGCGGCTCCAACGAAAGCCCCTTCCAGTTCGGCTCCGTTCCGGCGAAGGTAGCCCAGCTGGTTGTCGTGGACGCGGTCTTTCAGGAATACTGCCTGCGCAACCGGGAAAGCTGCGAGGAAAGTGTTCAGGCTATCGCCTCCGCTCTGTCTGTCATGCACATTTAGCGGGGCAATCAAATCGATTTACACACAGAAGGCCCCCGGTACAATGCCGGGGGCCTTCTGTGTTATGCGTTTTATGATTTGGAGAATCGGTCACGCATTTCGCGTATGTCCACCGCAAAAGAAATCCGCTTCATGAACACGCCGCCTGTACGCAAGAATCACCCGCATAATTCCCCAAAACCTACAAACAATACCACTGGGAATTTACCGCAAGGAGAGGAACAGATATGAAAGCAACAGGCATTGTTCGCCGGGTGGACGATTTAGGACGTATCGTCATTCCCAAAGAGATCCGCCGCACTCTGCGCATCCGGGAGGGCGACCCGTCATTGACATCATTGACACAGTGGGAAAAATACTGTTTCTCTATGTTGGATTTAGCCAAACGGCAAGGGTGGTAGTTGTACATAGTGACAACTGCGAGCGCTAAAACCGTGCGTATCCGAAAAGGCCGGAAGCCCCAATCCTCCAAGCGTCTGAATTGATCGAACACTCCCACCCCGGAACAAACTGCTGGGGTGGGAGTGCTCTTTTCATATGACAGGTATTTCCGTGCTATTTGCGTTTTACCACGGCATTTTTCCCTCGGAAAGCGATACCGATTTTGTCTGCTGTATGGTTATCTTGGAATAGAAAAGTGCAGCATGTTACAAAAATCTATTCCAAGGCAGCTGTCTTCTATGTTTTTTGCAAATCATTTTGAGGCAGCCCCTCTTTGCACAATACCATTTTCAGCCGGGCCTGGACTACCCAGCG
Source organism: Clostridiales bacterium (assembly GCA_022772525.1). Taxonomy (GTDB): domain Bacteria; phylum Bacillota; class Clostridia; order Oscillospirales; family Oscillospiraceae; genus Faecousia. The sequence goes on along the minus strand of JALFAD010000010.1, from coordinate 26,138 downwards.
GGTTTCGTGGCCCACGCCGGAGCAGGTGGACAGGGTCAGGATACGGTCCCGGATGCCCGGGGTGATCTCTGTCTGGATGACGGATTGTTCCGCCGCGTCCTGCAGGAATTTCTCCCGGGTCTCCCGCTGGCGGAAGCTCTGACCGTAGGCGGCGGAATCCAACTCGGCCCGATAGGCAGAGAAAATATCGAAGCGGAACACGCCGCTGTCCACCAGCAGATAGATATGGGGATGCGCTTCCCAATAGCTTTGCTGGCTGTAGCTGCGCAGGGAAGCGAACATGGCGCCGGAGCGCATATTGTGGCCGTAAATCAGGGTGTTGAAGTCCGTCAGACCCGGAGCGGAACCGCAGTCCATGAAGATGGCGCCCACAGAGTTTTTGTTCCCCTGCCAGGTATGCTCCAGATAGAAGTCGTTGTCCTCGCTCTGCACCACGGGATAGTCGATCTTGGTATCGGGCACCCGGATCCAGCCGATCACATCGGGATTGACCTGCCGCAGGGCATCCAGATCGATTTCCCGCAGCGCTTCCACAGTGGGATCGTCCTCCACCGTTTCCGGCATCCAGATCATTACGGCATCCTCAGCGGGGGCGGAAACGGCCTGCGTTTCGACCGTGGGTTCCACGATGCCGCCGGCGATCTCCGCGGCCCTGCGGTATTCCATTTCGCCGCCGGAATCATCCAGCGCCTGCCGCAGAACCATCCCCATGCTAAAGGCAAATACCAGCGCAAGCACGGCGTTCAGAATGCGTTTGGATGTTTTCATAGGATACACCTCTCTGTCAGAATATAAAAAAACGGGAGGGGGCATTGCGCCCCTCCCGGGATAAGCTGTCTTTATTTCTTTTTACGCTTACGGTTGTTCAGGAGCATACCGCCGCCGGACAGGCCGCTGAGCGCCAGCCACAGGCCGGAGATGTCACCGGTAACCGGGGCTTTGGCCAAGGGAACTGCCTCGTCGGGAACATCGGGTTTCTTGTCCAGATCACCGTCGTTTGCGGCAGTGGCTTCGGCTTTTTTGGTGTCCGTTACGATAATAACGTCGTTGTCCGATTCCTGTTCGCCATCAGGATTCTCGTTTGGCTTGGAAGGTTCCGTGGGATCGGAGGGTTTTCCAGGATCAGACGGATCGGTAGGATCGGTAGGTCTGCCAGGATCGGACGGATCGGTGGGATCGGTAGGTTTGCCAGGATTGGACGGCTCGGTTGGATCGGTAGGTTTGTCAGGATCGGTCGGATCGGTAGGTTTGTCAGGATTGGACGGCTCGGTCGGATCGGTAGGTTTGTCAGGATTGGGATCAATTTCCTGAACGGAACCCTTCGCAAACCAGTATACCGGCGCGCCATTTTTGGGGTTCAGATTGCAATTTCCTTCACCATTGGTGGTCAGCTTTGCGGTGTAGCGGGTCTGAACCTTTTTTCCGTTTTCGTCGATTCTTGTAACTACGATTTCAACCTCCGCGCCCTCGTCGCTGTCCACGACGAAGGCCGGAAACCGGGGAGAGCCTACGCCATTCTTGTTTTGCAGACTGTTGCCGGTCTGTTTTTCCTTTCCGAATTCGTAGCTGCTGCCCTGATAGCCCTCTACGCGGGAATCCGTAATGGTGACAACAATTTTATCCGCTCCGTCGAAAAGATCGGAACCGGGATGGATGATGGCATTCGTCCCTGCGTTATCCGCGGTTTGCTCAGTCGCATAACCGGGGTTCACCCGAACAGTGTCCGGGGCTTTGGGCGCCTGAGCAGGTTTCGCTCCAAAAAGTGTCATAAGTACTGGGGTCTGAGAAGGTTCTGGCGTTTCCGGGTCGTCCTCGGGCGCGACATTCGAGGGCACGTCCTCCTCGGATGGATTCTCCGGGTCGTCTTCAGGCGCGTCATTCGCGGGTGCGTCCTCCTCGGATGGATTCTCCGGGTCGTCCTCGGCGGGATCGCTCCCGGGCACATCCTCCTCAATCATGCCGTTCCCGTTCTCTCCGGCCTCCTCTGCGGGCACAGCCACCGTGGGAGCACCGCCCTCAGACGCTCCGCTTTCCGTCTGGGTGCTTTCCGCTGGTGCTTCGCTTTCCGGCTGGATGCTTTCAGCAGGCGCTTCCGCCTGAGCCTGAGACACATCGCCCTCGCTGCCGTCCGCCAGAGCGGACAGCGCGCTGATGCAGGTGCACAGGGACAGCGCCGCTGAGAAAGCAACCAGTCTGCGTAAGATGGTCTTCATGTTCGCTCACTCCTCAAGTATAATTCTTGCAGTAGATACCGAAATCTGCTGCTGTTCCAATAGTATAATCATGAGGAGTGAGCGGATTTTGCTGCATTCCGACGCCTGTGAAAAAAATAGTTTTCGGAAATCACGCTTCTGCGTTGGATTTGGTCAAATTGTGGGGGATGTCAGCCGCGCATTCAGAACCACTGCCCAGCTTAGATGATGGCCTCGGCGCTTCCTGGCACCTTCCGTCTTTTCTTTTCCCGTTTTTCATGCTATACTGTTGGAAAACGCAGAAAAGGCGGGGTTTCTTTGAAGCTGGATTTGACACAGATAAAGTCGCTGTTTTCCAATTCGGACTACGCCCGGGGTATGGAGTACTTCCGGCAGGGGCGGGTACTGGACATGACAGCCGGGGAAGGCGAGAAGCCGCTGGTACAGTGCTGCGTCCGGGGCAGTGCGGTTTACTCCGTTCGCTTTCAGGAACTGGATTACGGATATTTCCGCATTGGCTGCAGCTGCCCCCGGTTTGACGACATGGGCAAATGCAAGCACATTGCCGCCGCCATGATCGCCTATGTGAAAGAACCGCCCCGGCCCGCGGCAGCGCACAGTGACCGCTACGCTCAGGCCCTGCTGCAAAGCTACCTGCAAAAAAGCCGGGAGCAGCAGCCAACCCTGCCGGATGTCCCTGCCCGTCTGGTGCCCCAGCTTCACACCGCCTACCGCGGCTACCCCATGTTCACCTTCCGGGTGGGCCGGGAGAAGCTGTATGTGGTAAAAAATATCCAGGACTTTCTGAGCAACGTAAATCAGCGCCGGACGGAAAGCTATGGCAAAAATCTAACGCTGGATCACAGCATAGAGCAGTTCGATGCCCGCTCTCAGGCCATGATCGATCTGCTGATGAACGAGTTCAGTCAGTTCCGTTCCATGAACGGCTCCCTCTATTCCCGGTATGAATCCAGCGATGAAAAAAACCGAATCACCCTCACCGGCGATTCCTTTGACCGATGGTTTGACCTTTTGGAGGGGGAACCGCTGGAAGCCGAGTGGGGAAACGATCTCAGACTCCTCCGGGAAGACCCCCAGGTAGGCATCCGCGTGGAAAAGCAGGGGGACAGTGTTCTGCTGGAAATCAAAATGCCCTGTGATTACCGTTTCTTCGGAAGCAGAAAGAACCTGTACGCCCTGAGTGAGAATACCCTCCAGCGGTGCACCGCCGCCTTCCGGGACAAGGTGTACCCTCTGCTGGAGCAGGGGCAGGATTCTATGCGCCTTGCCCTGAAAGACCTGCCTACCTTCTGCGGCTGCGTGCTGCCGGAAGTCGGGGAACTGGTGGAAATTGAAGACGAGGAGGGCCTTTTGCAGGAATACCTGCCGGAGGAATGCGTCACCAGCTTCTATTTTGACATGGAGGAAGAAACGCTGCGCTTGAAAATCGTCTTCCGCTATGGGGAGCGCACCTTCACCCCCGCAGACAGGCAGAACGACGGTGTCCGCCGGGACGTGAAGGCGGAAAGCGCCGCCATCGCGCTGGCCCAGCGGTATTTCCAGCGGCAGGGCGGCAGCTTCACCCTCACTGGGGAGGAGGCAGCCTATGACTTTCTGACCGGCGGCTTAGACAGCTTCCGGGCCTGCGGCGAGGTCTACCTCAGCGACCGGCTGCAAAGCAGACGTATTCAGCCCACCGCCGCCAGCGTGGGGCTGTCCGTTTCCGATGGGCTGCTGACCCTGACGCTGGACACCGGCGGCTTCCCGAAGGAGGAGCTGTCTGCCCTGTATCAGAGTCTGCTGCTGCGCCGGAAATACCACCGCCTCACCGACGGACGGTATCTGGAGCTGAATGGCTCCGGCTATGAGAAAATGGCGGAAATGGCCCAGATGCTCCAGCTTTCCAAGAAGGAATTGGCTAAGGGTACCGTCACACTGCCCGCCTACCGAGGGCTGTATCTGGACGGAATGTTCAGCGGCAGCGAGGGGATTCAGGTCAGCCGGGACAGCCATTTCCGGGAGATGATCCGCAACTTCAAGGCCCTGTCGGAGAGCGACTACGCCCTGCCGGAGGGCATGGAGACGGTACTCCGGCCCTATCAGAAAACCGGCTTTCAATGGCTGAAAACGCTGGAAAGCTACGGCTTTGGCGGCATTCTGGCGGACGAAATGGGCCTTGGCAAGACGTTGCAGGTCATCGCGCTTCTGGCAACGGTTCCCAAGAAAACCACGGGGAAATCCTCTCTGGTGGTCTGCCCCGCCTCCCTGATCTACAACTGGGGCGAGGAGCTGACAAAATTCGCCCCCCAGCTGTCCTACCGGCTGATCCTTGGCACCGCCGCCGAGCGGAAAGCCCTGCGCTCCGGCGCGGATGCGGATGTGTGGGTCACGTCCTACGAGCTGCTGCGGCAGGACATCGGGGACTACAGCCAGCTGGAATTTTACTGCTGCGTGCTGGACGAGGCCCAGCACATCAAAAACGCCGCCACCCTGACCTCCAAGGCGGTAAAGCAGATAAACAGCCGCCAGCGGTTCGTGCTGACGGGCACTCCCGTGGAAAACCGGCTCAGCGAGCTGTGGAATCTATTTGACTTCCTCATGAGCGGCTACCTCTACACCCACACCGCCTTCCGGGAGAAGCTGGAAAAGCCCATCGTAAAAAGTAAGAACCCGGAGGCCTCCGCCCAGCTGCGGCGGCTGGTGCAGCCCTTCCTGCTCCGGCGGCAAAAGGCCGAGGTTCTGAAGGAGCTGCCGCCGAAGGAGGAATACGTCCGCCGGATTTCCCTGTCGGAGGAGGAGCGGAAAACCTACTGCGCCTGCGTGCAGGCCACGGTGGAAAAACTGGACGGGGAGCAGGGGAAATTGCAGATTCTGGCGGCGCTGACCCGGCTGCGGCAAATCTGCTGTGATCCCAACCTGTGCTTTGAGAACTACGAGGGGGCCACCAGCAAGCTGGATGCCTGCATGGAGCTGTGTCAGGCCATGGTGGAAAACGGCCACCAGATATTGCTGTTCTCCCAGTTTACCTCCATGCTGGACAATATCCGCGCCCGGCTGGACGAAGCGCACATTTCCAGCTTCACCCTGCAAGGCTCCACCCCAAAAGAAAAGCGGGCAAAGCTGGTGAAGGCCTTCAACAATGGGGAGGCCTCGGTGTTCCTCATCTCTCTGAAGGCCGGCGGCACCGGGCTGAACCTGACGGCGGCGGATATTGTCATTCACTTTGACCCCTGGTGGAATCAGGCCGCCCAGGATCAGGCCACCGACCGGGCCCACCGCATCGGCCAGCAGGCCCATGTGCAGGTGTACAAGCTCATCGCCAAGGACACCATCGAGGAGAAAATTCTGGAATTGCAGGAAAAGAAAGCCGCCCTCATGGACACCATCTCCGGCGCCGAAGACGGCGGCATCCTGAATATGTCCAAAGAAGACCTCCTGTCCCTGCTAACCGAAACCGCCTGAAGCGCGTTTTCTAAAACGGTCCACGACCTTTCAAGCAGGTGCGCCGTACTCAGCCATGCTGCGCACGGTCTAAAGGGATCACAAATGATTATCCGGAGGACACTTTTACGGTGTCCTCCGGAATTGCTTTCTTGACCTGAAAGAATATACCAGAAAATGCGGACCATGAAGTAATTCTCCATCGTATCGCGCACCGCCAGCTCTCCGTCCAGCTTACTCTGGCCGTAGATATTCAGCTCCGCATAGTCCTTGCAGTCCGGCGTCCATGGGGTTTCTCCCTGACCGTTGAACACATAGTCGGTGGACAGATACAGCAGCTTGCAGCCGCAGGCTTTGCAGGCATCTGCGATGTACTGGGTGCCGCCCACATTGATCCGGCGTACCACTTCTTTTTTCTCTTCGTCTTCTGCCGCATCCACGGTAGTCTACCCAGCGCAAAGGATTACCGCGGCGGGTTTGATTTCGGTGATGGTCCGGCTGACCGCCTGGGCATCGGTGATGTCCAGCTCGCCCCGCTGTAGCCGCATGAATCGCCGAATGAAGATCCGCCCCAGACATCCTTCCATTGTGGTATTTCCTCAAAATCAGCAGCATTGTCGCTTTTGAATTTTCTGGCAAACAGCTTCCCGCTGCGCTTCATCGCCGGGATATCCCGCTTCTCCAGAAATGCCGGCTGGCCTCTTTCCGGGGCATCCCAAATATCAAAAATCAGCGCGTCATTTACAACCGTATCCGCGTAGGGTGAACGCATTATTAGATTCTGGAAAAAATACTCCTCTGGCACATACACATGCCTGATCTGATGCAAAAACGCCAGACAATCTTCTTTGTTTTCCAAAATCCAGGTTACAAAATCCCGATTCAAATGGCAATACAGATATCCTTTGTAGGGTAGGGGCATATCCTGCCTGATATGCAGAGCATCCTGAAGCTTTTTAACCATGTCTTCAATGCGCCATCCATATCTGCCTTTCGTATTGTATAGATGCTGAAAGTAGAAATAGCGTGTTCTCACATGATTGGGATCCTGTTGTTCCGCCGGGATCATCTCCATGAAGGATTTATTCGGGTTTCTGGAGAAAAACGCAAGAAACTCCGATTCGGAGACGATGGGCAGGGTATTTTCGCTGATGATATGGACGAATCGATAGTCCCCCTCGATTCTTTGCAAAAGATCCATGACAGCCATAACGTGGCGATAGGAACCCCAAAAAACCTTCTGGGTCTGAATCAGCGTGACATTATTCTGACAACGCCATGTTTCCGCAAAATCCGCGGGTATCCGTACACGCTTGTCAATATGAACATAGCATCTGCCACCCCCCGTGTCAGTCGGGACAGCAGGGTGGATAGCTGCTGGAAATCCTTGTAGGCAGTAATACAGAATACATGCTTATCCATGTCGATTTGTTCCATAGTCTCTTACCTTCTCCCAAAAGTTGATGTGCCAATATCCAGTCATCGCCGTTTAATCAGATAATGCTGTATCAGCTTTCTGTCATTGGTAAACCAGAAGCAAGCGCAAAGCATCACAAGTGTGACAGCCACGCCGCAAATACCCACCAGAACAAATTTTACAATAAACGTATCAATAGGAATGATATTAAAAATCATTTCTACGATTACGATACACGCACAAAAAACCGCAAATTTGTATATGTTTTTTACCCAGTACAGCAAGTAACTCTGCCAGTTTCCATTCAGTGAGAGATTGAGATAGTAGGACTTCATAATCCACTGGACGCTTCGGCTGATAATTGTGCCCATCAACACACCGGCTATCTGATATTTCCACGCAAGAAGCACGGATGTTACGATGTTTATCACAGCGGCAGCGGTATCGGCGTGCTTGCATTGTCTGAACTGACCGTCCGCGATAATGTAAACACCACAGGGATCTTGTACCAAGGTCAGATACTGATCCAGTACAAGGAGCACCACCGTTGCGCGGGGCAGCAGATATGCCGCGCCCCAGACATTTTCGACGAAAAAGTCCAGCAACACAAGCTCCGGCACCGTAAGAACCGCCGCCAGGACATAAATCCCCATCGAGTATAGATTAAACGCGTCCCTCCGTTTGTCGTCCTTTTCCGAAGATACCGTGATGATGTTGCCCAGCATTGGACCGGCGCTTGTGAAAATACTGAGAATCACATCTTTCAGGTTCCTTGTGACCAACGTGTAGCTGGCCAGCAGCCCCACCGAGAGGGTGTTCACCATTTTGGAAATCACAATATTATCGGACGACCGAAACACATAAGCCGCAACCGCGCCGCCGAACAGCTCTCTCATCTGTGGGAGCATCTCCCTGAGACAGGCTTTGTCGTGCTTTTCCGCCTTCAGGAACGGGTATCTCTTTTTGCAGATAAAATGGACAATGGTATTGGTTGTCACCGTCATCAGAATGCCGGAGATCAGGAACGCGGCATAGCTTTTCAGGAATACGATAATGGCAATCCGAACCACATAAAAACCGAGATTGCAGAAAAGGTCAACCATTCTGGTGATGTATTCGCTCCTGTCCGCGGCAATCAGTGCTCTTTTATAGGAAAGGAAATAGCTGGCGGCCGATGAAGCTGCCGAAAGGAAGAAGTAGAGATATACAACCCAATTCACTTCAATGCCGGTTAAAATGCGCGGCAGAAGCGGTGACACCAGCACACTGAAGCCTATGATTGCGGTACCAACCAGCTGGAACAGATACCGATACACATTCAGTAGTTTGTTAATTTTCTCAGTGTCCCTGTTTTGCAGGGGTGCGTACAGATTATAAATGATTGCGGACTGAACTCCGCCTTCCGCAAGGGAGGCCGCCGCAACAATCGACGTAATCGTACCGCTGATTCCAATCAGCTCCACGCCGAGAAAATCCAGAAACAGCTTTCTCTGGACAAATTGCAGTCCAATCAGCGCGAACTGCGACAGCAGACCCGACGACGCATTCATAACCGCTAGCTTTTTTGTGTTCATTTGTGATTCAATAACCTCGATTTCAGTCTTTTCAAAAGCTGATACCATCTATATTTTGAAAAGTATTTGCATATTCTGTATCTTACAGCAGAAACCTTTGCGCGGAAGACATACAGCGGGCTATAGATGTGAATACCGAAAAACTCCTCGAGGCTGTATTTCGGCACGCCTTTTTCCCCCGTAAGCCGGTTGTAAAGCTTCTTCCACTCACGGAACGTATAGCTTACATGATAATGCCACAGTCTCCCCTGAAAGCTATCCTCTATTGGGTATTTATAGGAGCGTGCGCCAAAGTCATGCAAGCCAGTGATGACAAAATTTTCTGTCATGATACGTTCATACGCTTCCCGATTTTCCCTTGTAATATCCGTCTTGTTTTCAAAAACCAGCGGATAATACTTCTTGGTAAAGCTGGTAATCAGATATCTGTGTGCGTTGTACTCAATCTGTTCTTCACGCTGATTATATTTCGAATCATCGCACAGTGGGATATCCCAGAAGTCCAGAAGATCAGACTTATGTCCAAAGAAATAAAAGTCGCCGATGTGGAAAATGGTACATCTGGGGGGAGTCGTTGCCGCAATCACAATTCGGTTTTTCAGAAACGTGTAAGTGCTATCCTGACTGTGTTTCTGATATTTGTCGATATAATCCAGAAAATTGAGATTGATAATATGGCTCTCAGAGCGCAATGCCAGAACATATTCCCGGGAAGCTGCCCTGATTCCCGCTTGACGGCTGCATATTTGACGATTCACGTTGTTGATATTCGGACCGGGATCCTTACTCAGCACCAGCCGGTCAAAGTCAATCCCGGAAACATCAGTGTTCTCCCAAGTGGACAGCACAATTTCCGCTTTGGGAAGCAATTTGCGAACGCTCAAGCATCCCAAAGCCGTAGCATCCTTTGTGTGATCTCCAATTTCGTCGCGAAATACAGGCCCAGAGATTACAACACTGATGTTCTCACCACTGTTCATGTTCATCCCTCCTCCTGGCAGATTTCTCAGTTGCCAGGCTCTCTAGTTTCTGATACAGCATCCGCGCCACTTCCTGATGGGTAAAGTGTTCTGCCAGCTTGACAGAAGCCTCCTGAATCGCCCGCAGTTCCTCCGGATGTGCGATATAATACCGCAGTTTTCTGCCCAGATCCTCATAATCACCTTTGGAAAAGGCGATATAGTTCACCCCCGGAATAAAGCCCAGATCCGTATAAATCGGGTTGTCCGAGGCCACCATCACGCATCCGCAGGCAATCCCTTCAAAGGTTCTGGCCGGCGGAAAGTTGGAAAGGCCCTCATCATTGATAAACATCCGATAAGAATTCAGCATCTGTACCGCGTCATACGAGAAATCCTTCTGCTGGGTACCGCCTGGGAAAAGCGCGTCAATGCAGTCCGTATAACACGCCCGGTTTTCCCGGAGGTAGTACCGCAAGGGGTGCTGATAAGCCTCTCCCTTGAAGTAAGCGACAAAATCCTTCGTATCAGAGTCGCTAACCATCGGATCCCGTACGGGATTGATGGAGCCAAGTCCCACCGCCTTATTGATGCGGTCATCAAAATCTTTTGTAACCGTGAAACGTTCCGCGTAACCAAAGGGCAGACTGATGGTTTTCCCAATAAACTCCGGGTACATCTGTCTGAAAAAGGCGCAATGCGCATCCATCTGGCAGTGTCCGATCACCGCATCCGCGTCAACGCTGCTTAAATACGTCTGTGTTTCCCTGGGATGCATATAATAATCTGTGGTATGGAATACCTTCAAGCCACGATACGCTTTCAGGAATTCTCCTTCCTGATAAGGAATCGCGAATCCTACCAGCACATCGGTTCTGGCATTTAGGGCCTCCATACGATAGATGTATTTCAGCTTCTTGCGAATGCCCAGCTTCGCCAGTGCTTTTTGATACCTGTAGGCCTGACGGATACCGGGTGCGAAAATGTAATCCGCGTATAATTCCACGAACGCGGACATGTATCCGTGGAAGCGATGGGTCGGCGATAAGCTTTCCCATATCAAAAAATCCGGCTTATAAACAACGACTTTCATACTCCGTTCCGCTATCCCTTCCTCACTTGGCGAACAGATTTTTGCACAGATCCAGCCCCATGAAATAGTTCAGATCCTCGGGGATACCGATTCCGTACATATTGGAGCCAACGTTATGATAGCCAATTTTCAGTCCGGCCTCCACCATCTCGTTGTAGACGGGAGCCACATAAAACTCGTTATTCACCCGGATGTTCTTCTCGATCATCTGATGGGCGTATTTGACAAAGTCAGCGCCGTGCTTATAGTTATAGATACCAACGGTGGCTTCGTTGGAAATAACCTCTTTCTCCCGAACCATGGTCACAAAGCCGTTTTCATCATACTTGATGAAGCTCCACTTGGGATCGTCGGCAGGCATGGTCATGATCAGACCATCCATACTGCCCATGGCGGCAAGGTAGGTGTTGATATCCGTATCCACAAACTGGTCGCTGTTGGCGATCATCATGGGATCGTCGTTGTCGATGTACTGTTCCGCCAGCAGCACCGTGCAGGCCGCGCCCTCGGTGATATGGTCAACCGTGACAATTTCACAAGTGGGAGCCATTGCCTTCAGCGCATCCCGCAGGGCAAACTTCTCCAGATGCTCCTGCTGGCAGATGAAAATAAACCGATGCTCGCAGCTGGGCGTGATATTTTTCACGACGTACTCGATCATGGGATGTCCGTAAATGTCAATCAGGGGCTTGGGATTCTTGTAGCCCGCCTGGGCAAACCGGCTGCCTCTGCCCGCCATGGGAATTACAATGTTTAACATGATCATCTTTCTCCTTCCAGAATGATATGTTTTCTGATGTTAATTGACGATAAAACTTTGAGAGAAATCGCACTGATTGCCACATCTAACGCAAGAATAATCACAGAATTCACGGATGTAACCGAAGCAAAAGAAGAAACGAACATAATACATACAACCTGAAACGCATACATCGGCAAACACAGTTTATCAAGGTAATCCGTAAATCGATTGTTCACACACGGAAAACTCAAATTAGCGAAAACAATAATCGCCGCAAACATCAATACTAAATAAAAATCAAGATCTGTATGAGGTTTATAAACAGTGGAAAATAAGGCAAATGCAGTGGCACCGAATGTTGCCAGTCGCATAATTAGGGTAACCCATTTACGATAATCATACTTACGCAGAAATTCAAACACTTCTTTGGCGACAATCCCGAGCATAATCCCTGCCAAAGCGCGAACCATACAATCGCTGATTCCCGCTTTCACAACTTCTGTCCACCAGATATCGAGATTCCCCGCTTCGGCATAGATCCTGCTGTATAAATAGCCACAGCCAAACATCGCAGCTATCACGACTTTTTTTCCAAAACAAGCACAAAGGAGCACTACGATCGTCCCAACGAGTACACTTACCGACAGGAACCAGAGGAGTCCTCCGGCGCCTAACGAAATCCAGGAAAAAAGCTGTGATACGAACGAAATCTGCCAAAGGAACTGAGAACCAAGTATCACTATGTTTTTAATGCCATTCGTCCCGACAATTTGCAGAAGCAACATAAGGCTCGCCGAAAGAAGCACAGTCGGAAAAAACCTGCTTATCCTTGAACAAAAATACTTTATAGCTGCGTCATATGCGTTTTCTGTAGTACCCCCCACATTTTTAATCAGGTAATATCCCTGTAAGATAAAGAAAAAGTCGACAAATATGTACGCTCCCTCCAAAAAATGGTTGATGTCTCCTAGCGAGAAAGAGCAGTGCATCAATATAATACAAATATTGAATATGAATTTGATTACAGAGAGTACTCCATTTCTTGCATTATTCCGTCTCGTATTTGTCATCATTTGCACCCGGTATTTTTACAACAACATTCATTGCATCTTCCAACGCTTCGAAAGCAGTAGATTCCCCCGGTTCTACGACCACAATCTCTCCCTCAACAAACACCTTATCAAACATTTTCACTTTCCCTTTGACAACCACAGTAATTTCTGTAGCAATCTTGTGATAATGCGCTTTTTCCTTATCTCCTTTTTTGTACGTCTTGACCGCGACCTCACAGTCGTTGGTTTTGTACAGGGTTGGTTCAAAATTTCCCACGAACCAGCCCTTTACCATATCATCAATCTTCGCTGTCTTCATAGCTGCCTCCATGTGCCTGACGTTCATATTCCTTGATTTTCTCCGGGGAATAGAAGGAGTGATGGGCGGTCTTGGGAATGGCAAAATAGGCCACCTTCTTGCCCTCCAGAATCATCTCGTTGATGGAAGCGGAAATATAGAATCTTCCATCCTTGTGATTATCCTTCAGAATCACGCGCTTGGCGCACTCAATAAAGTCGCTTCCTTTTTGGAAATAGTAGAAGCCGGCGATGGCGTGCTTGGACAGCGGCCGCTTCTCCGCTACTTCAACCACCTCGTCACCCTGAATCCTCGCGTAGCTCCATCTGGGATGAATGCTTTCGAAGGTAATCACACCCGCGTCCGCGTCCCGGAAGTGTGCCAGAACCTGATGATAGTCCACATCCAGAATCTGATCGGAATTGACAATCATCAGAGGCGTATCGTTATTGATATGCTCCACTGCCATCAGGCAGGTGCACAGGGCACCCGCTGTCTCATTTTCCAGCAGCACCGTTTCGCAGTTTCCGTTCGTCAGCAGCCGGGCAGACTCATCCAGATGGAATTCACTGCATTCACTCTTGCCGAACACAAACAGATAGCGGGCATCCTTCAGAGCCTCATAGTTTTTTACCACTTTTTCCATCATGGTCTCGCCGGAGACCTCAATCAGTGGCTTGGGAAAGTAGCTGTCCTTAAAAAACAGGGACTTTCCCATGCAGGGAATCAGAATGTTAATCATTTTCCGCCTCACTTTTCCGAATAGCCGCCTTGATATTCTCGTAATTCACATCGTAAACCGTCGCCACCGGCAGCACATACGCGCCGCTGGCTCTTGCCGCCGCGATTCCGTTGGGGTTGTCCTCAATAATCAGGCACTCCTTTGGATCCAGCTGGAATTTGCTGATTGCCGTATTATACATTTCCGGGTCAGGCTTTGCCTTCTTGACATCCTCATTGGAGACAATCAGATCCAGATACTGGCTCAGCGCCGCCTTACGCATCATATTCTCAATGGTAAAGCGGATGGAGTTGGAGCACACCGCGATTTTATAACCCTCCGCCCGCAGCTTGGACAGAGCGTACTCATGATGGAACATGGGCCTGCACTTTAATTCTGTCAGCTCCTCGGTATACTGCTGCTTGACCTGATTGATAAAGGAATGCAGCTCGACGGGCAGATGATACTGCTCGCTGAGCATCTTCAGCTTGACTCTTGTGGGCAGGCCATCAAAGGTGTGAAGGTGGTCATACCGGCTGATTCCAAGACCGAACAGGCCCAATGCCCGGTTCAGCGCCTCATAGTGCCAATCCTTCGCGTCGATCAGGACACCGTCCATGTCGAACAGAACCGCTTTAATCTTTCCCATAGAAATACTCCTTTGCCCTTTCAGGATAATCCGTACAAAGAATGACCGAATCCAGATCACTCATGTGGTTTTCCCTCAGCATGTTCCAGGTTTCCAGATGTGCCTGACCGTGCAGCTCCGGCGACACGATGCAGATTGTTTTTCCAGCACCAATATGCTTTTGCATATTCTCCACACTCAGCCAATGGAAGTCGTAAAAGCTGTCCATCCAGACGCCCGACGCCCGGTCATACATGACGCAGCTATCCTCCACATCGCTGTGACGGGTGAAATACGTCAGGCCCCGGCTGTCATTCACAATCAGCTCCGGAACGGACATATCGAACAGAAAGTACTTCTCGATCCCGTATTTTTCCAGCAGCGGCTCCAGAAGCACCTGAATACCGTCGGCCTTCACATTCAAAGCCAGCGTACCGGGCTTCCCAAACTGCACATAAGCTTGGAACATCTCCTCGGCGGGAAGCGCCCCTTCCTCAGCCACATTGTGGCTGATCACCAGCTGTCCCCGATAGTCCCGAATGTCCGTCTCAATGCCGAAGCCGTTTTCGAATGCCCTAAAAATCGCGGTGGAACTGTTCTTTTCCTCTGGGATCCTCCAGAACCCTCTGTGCGCCAAAATCTCCATAATATCCCCCTAAATATGCAGATATAGTTTGTTAAATGCCGCGAAATAGAGCGTGGGACGATTGGACACCCGCTTTCTCAGCTCTGTCAGCGGAACCCGTGCCACAATATCCCTGTAGAATCTGTTTTCCCGCAGCCGCTTCCTATTCTCACCGACGAACTGACCCTCCCTCATAATCTGTACAACACAGCCGTGGATAAACATAGCGCAATTCAATTGGATAATGCTTTGAATCGTATCTGTCAGGTATCCGGCCCGGCGGATGGTTTCGAAGGTCACCTCCAGCAGCCGCACCCGCTGGAACACATCCTCCCAGGGATCCCTGCTTTTCTGGCGGGTGATGCTCCCCGCGTCCAGCACATAGTCATACAGCCGGTCGGCCAGAAAGCGAACGTTGGCGCACCGAAGCAGCGGAGAGATCAACTGATACAGATCATCACCGAAATTCAGGGTTTTCCCCGCTTCCTCAAAGAACCGTTTCTGCGCGTCGCTGTATTGTACCTTATCCCGCCGGACTACCTTGTTCCACAGAGCGGAATTTGTGGTTTTCAGGATCAACTCCAGAGCCTGGGGCATACTCAGCGTGCGATCCTGATCAAAGTATCCGAAGCTTGAGAGCCTGCCGTCTGCCTCCACAACGTTGTAGTTGACCACGACCATATCCGTCTGATATTCCTCAAAGGCCTGATTGACCTTCCAAAGATAATCCGGCTCATACCGATCACCCGCGTCCAAAAGAACTACATAGTCACCGCTGGAAGCCTCGATACCGGCCTGAGTCGCCAGAACGCAGCCCCGGTTGGGCTGGTTGACAACAAGGATCCGGGAGTCCTTCACCGCGTATTCCTCCGCCACCTGCCGGGTATTATCCACCGAACCATCGTTAACAATCACCAGCTCCCAATAGGGGTAGCGCTGGTTTACCACGCTTTCCACACTCTGTGCCAGCTGCGTGCCCGCGTTATAGGCCCGCAGGATTACGGAATACCGATTCATTGACCCTCGCCCCCTGCCTCTATTACTTCCCGAAACGCCCGGGTAATATTTTCCACGAAAGCGCGTTTTCCGAATCTTCCCACTACCGTCTCCCGGATATGCCGGTTGTCGAACTGGATGTTCCCTTCCAGGAAGTCCTTCAGCCCCGCGGCGAAGCCCTCGCAGTCCATAATGGGGTAAATCCGTCCGATATCCTCGGTGACGTAGTCCTCCACGCCGCCGCACATGGTGGAGAAAATCGGCAGGCCGCAGCAGCCGGCCTCCATGGCGGAAACGGGCTGTCCCTCCTGAATGGAGGTCATCACAAAGGCATCTGCCCGTGCGTAGAGTTCGTGGATTCGGTCGTGGCTGATTTCCGGGATCAGTTCGGCGTTCCGGGCGAAAGCGGAATTTCGGATTGCATCCTCCAGCTGCTCCACGTTCTGGGAATAGCCTTTATTCGCCGCGTAACCCACGATCATAACCTTAAACGGAACCTCCGTAATCTCAGTAAGGCGGTTCATAATCGCTATGAACAGATCGTAATTTTTGAAAAACGAGTTTGCGGCAACAATAATAAAGGTTTTGACCTCGTTTTGATGGGGAGCCAGCGCAAACTGCGTCTCATCCACCATATTTCCCACGTAGACGATCCGGCGAAGATGAACATTTTGCATCATAACCTGCCGGATCTTGTCCTGACTGATGGCCAGGAACAGATCAGCCTGTTCCATAGCAGCGTGTTCGACATCCGTCAAAACCGCTCCCGGCCAGGGGCAGGGCGCGTGTTCCGATACAATATAGGGAACGTGTGTCATTTCGGAAATCATTTGCAGCGTGCTGCTTTCACTCTGAGCATCCACGCAGTACAGCACGTCAAAGGACTCCTTCAGCTTCTGCACGACAGCCTTTTCCAGCAGCTTTCTTTTGATCCGCTGATACACCGGGGATACACACCGACCGACCCCCTGACAAACCCCTCGCCGGATATTGAAGCTGTAGAAATTGTATAGTTTCTCCAACAGCACGAGATACGCAAAATAATACATGTGGATGTCATATTCCACCGTATTTTTCTCCTCATTGACCCGGAATACTTCCACGTCCCTGCCCCGCAGCTTCCGAAGCAGGTACTGGGTCAGAAACAGCCGCTTGTGCTCGTGAATATGCAGCACCAGATAGTCGAAGGAATCCTGCATCGCGAATGCCTGCTCCTTGAAAAAGCCGCCCGCATAGGGATTTTCCTTCGTCGGATACCAGTTTGTAATCAGGCAGATTCTTTTTTTATCCATAGTTGTCTCCCTATATCATAAATCAATCGCTACCCTGTGCTACAGCGGATACATTGTTAATTCATTGGCCTTTATTCTATCTCTCTGATATCGTGAATAACGTTAACACCCAGATTCAATTTTTGGGCCAACCATTTTCCTCGGATTCCCGAAAGCACAAAATACACACTGCAGCCAAGATCATTTCCGGAAATAATATCATCTTCCGTATCACCGACAAACAAGTCGTCCGCATTCACTGTAAAACGCTGGCGGATTATCTCACTTTTCGTCACACCGTTATGATTCAACACAATAATTTCATCGAATAGCTCCCGAATGCCGAATCGTTTCAGTTCCTCAAAAAGTCCGTCTTCATTGTCCCGCCGTGTTACCAGTATCAGATAATACTTTTCCCTGAGCCTTTTCAACGTTTCTACAGAAAAATCAAAGATTTCCTCAAAAGAAAGGTAGTGCGCATTCTCAATCTCTGCCGCTTTTTTCTCGTTCCACGCCTGCAGCGAGTAATCCGTTTTGAAGGTACGGTTAATCCATTCCAGTTCATGCACAGCGCAGCGTTTCAACGTCCAGAACTCCTGAATATCCAATACATCCCGGTATTTGGGGTTTACATTTTCCTGAAAGAACTGGAAAAGCCGTTTCTGATTATTTACAATTGTGCCATCAAAATCAAGAAAGCACTTTCTAATTCGATTTGGCATAAAGGATGTCCTCATAATATCTTGTTACAATCGCCCCCCATTTTACTTCGGAAGGGTTAATTATTTCGGTCGTAATCGGCTCCTTTTCCGCAACTTTCATAAACGTTGGAAACATTTGCGGTGCCGCCAGCAAACTAGAATTGCTGCATCCGCCAATCCGGGGATTAATTTCGATGAACCAGTTCACACCCTTGCGATCCTTGATAAACTGGACATTGCAGAAGCCAGGAATTTTAATATGCTCCAGCAGCTTGGCTGTATCTGCTATCAGTTCGGGATCATTTTGTATTTCCACTTTTGTGGCAACGCCGCTCTTCACTTCCAGCCGCTTCCGGGGAATAATATATATCGGCGTTCCTGTGTCAGTTGAGAGCACATCCACTGTATATTCGACCCCCTCAATATACTTTTGAAGGAACTGCTTACTGCTGTCGATACGCAGCGAGCGTGAAGACTCGTATATCTGGATTCCCTTGCTGCCGACACCATAATAATCCCGGACAATACATTTTTTATCGGGATCAAGCTGCTCCATCTCCGGCACGCGAAGTCCCAGGTCTATCGCCCGCTGATTCATATTGTACTTATGCTGAATCAGGTTTAAGACCTCCACTGTGGGAACAAGAACCCTGCATAATTGAGAAATACTGGACAGCTTTTCAGACGTTGCCGCAATTTCTACATCGTTTATTGGGATAAACAAATCGATCGCATTTCGTTCAATAATATCCTTGATGACAGCGATATACATTCTGTCGGTTGCCAACGGAACCTGATAATATCGGTCAACCAGCTGACTTCCGGCGGTGTACCCATACGGATTGATGTCCATGCCGATAATCGCAATAGCAGGATCGTATTTTCGAATATTATGTATTACCCCCACAGATGTCGCCGTGCCTACAGAAGAGACCGCAATTTTCATATCACATCACCTTTTTCTAGGATTCCTGCCCTCATTGAACCAGGTCAGGAAAGTATCATTCATCTATTCCTTTGCGGCATGACCCCAAAAATCGGGGCAGCGGAACCTCAGCCTTGTAGTCCATGGATATACGCCTGAAATTCGTTGTAATCCCGGATATAATCCTTCTCGTCGTAGTAATCCGATGCCGCTACGCAGAGTACGGAATCCTTTTGCAGCCACAGCATCTCCCGCCAGGTGGCCCGCTCAATGACCACGGCGATGGACGGGTCCGACAACTCGATCTCCTCCCGGCCGCATTCGTTTTCCAGAATCAGCTGGATCCGCCCATAGGGGCAGAACAGCAGCTGCTTTAATTCCTTATGGGCGTGGAAGCCCCGTCTGACCCCCTCCGGCACCTTGGAAATGTAGTACATTCTGCGAAAGTCAAAGGGCACATCCCGGTTTCCCTCAAAGAATGACAGTTCCCCGGCGTTGATGGTGGGAACGGTCTTGATGTGGATAATCCGGCAGCCCGCCACCTCCGCGCGGTCGTCCAGCACGTCGCCCTTCAGAACGGAATACCATTTGAGATCCTCCATTCCGGCGTACCGGGCCAGAATCTTGGGAGAAATATCCACCGCCTCGTGGAAATTGTGCTTATCGAAGAACCGCACCGCCCGCTCGTCCTTTCTGGACACGCACCAGTAGACGCAGTTCAGGCCATACTCGTTGAAGGCCTTCTCAATCAGTTCCTCCATGCCGAACCAGGAATAGCCCCGGCCCATGGCGCTTTTCCGCACGGAAATGGCAAATTCGGCACTCAGGGTTTCCCTGTCAATGTCCTTCAGACTGACGGTTCCCATGTATTCGTCCTCATCGGATACCACCGCCAGATGAATGTCATTTTCCACCTGCCGGGAGGCCCGGATAAAGGCCTCCGCGTCCGCCAGCGTCTTATTCAGAAAATTGCCCTTGAGCTTGCCCACCACGTCCGGGTCGTGCATCCACTCCAGCATCAGCGGCGCGTCTTTTTCTTCCAGATGCCTAAGTCTCATTGAAATTCGTTTACCTTTCCGATCACATACTGAATCTGTTCTTCCGTCATCCCGTAGTACATGGGCAGGCTCAGCTGGGTGGCGCTGATTTCCTCGGCGATGGGGAAGTCTCCCTGGCGGAAGCCGAGACTCTGATAGCAGGGCTGCAGGTGCATGGGGATGGGATAGTGCTTGTTGGTGCCGATGCCCGCATCGTTTAAGAACTTCTCCAGCTCCGCCCGTCTGTCGCAGCGGATGCCGAAGATGTGCCACACAGGCTGGGCATACGTCGGCACATAGGGTAGTGTCATCAGAGGATTGCGGATGCCCTCCAGATAGATTCCGGCGATTCTTCTGCGTTCGGCATTCATTCTGTCCAGGTGGGGCAGCTTTGCCGCCAGAAAAGCCGCCTGCATTTCATCCAGCCGGGAATTGTTGCCCAGATACACATGGTGGTACTTGTAGTCGGAGCCGTAGTTGCCCAGCGCCCGCACCTTTTGCGCCAGCGATTCATCCCGGGTAATGGTGGCGCCGGCATCGCCTAGGGCGCCCAGATTCTTTCCGGGGTAGAAGCTGAAGCCGGCAGCATCGCCGAAGGTGCCGATCTTCCTGCCCTTGTAGGTGGCTCCGTGGGCCTGGGCGCAGTCCTCCACCACATAGAGCTTATGCTTTTCCGCAATGTCCATAATGGGATCCATGTCGCAGGGCTGACCGTACAGGTGCACCGGCATAATGGCTCTGGTACGGGAGGTGATCTTCTCCTCAATCTTCGCCGGGTCGATGTTAAAGGTGCGGATGTCCGGCTCCACAAAGACAGGCGTTGCCCCCACATAGGTCACCGCCAGCGCCGTGGCGATGTAGGTGTTGGATGGAACGATCACCTCGTCCCCTTCCCCGATGCCCAGCGCCTTCAGCGCCAGAAACAGGGCGTCCAGCCCGTTGCCCACGCCGACGCAGTGCGGCACACCGCAGTATTCGGCAAAGGCCTTCTCAAAGGCCTCGTCTTCCTTGCCCTCGATATACCAGCTTCTTTCAAACACGCGGTCAAACGCGCCCCGTATTTCCTCATTCAGCTCCCGCTCCATGGGCAGGAAGCTGACAAAGGGTACTTTCATACAATCTCCTCCAGAGTCAAACCGTTACCGGGTGATTTTTTCAATGGTGAAGCGCACCTTATAGAACACCTTCCACCAGACGAGGCAGGCGAGAAACGCCAGAAACCGAAGCTTCCCAAAAAGCGGCATCGCGTCATATTCCAAAATCTGACTGGTGACAATCCGGCTCTGAGCGCTCAAAAATCTGCCCTTCTCCGTCTGATTCAGGGTGTTTCTTTCCCGGAAAAGCACGAGTATGGGAACGCACATTCTGGCATAGGTGGCGGATCGGTACCGGCCGGTCCGCAGCGCGTCCTCCGAAAGCAGCGTATGGGTCAGCCAGTTGGTTGTCTGATTCAGACTGCCCATGATGCCGGTAGCGCGCTGCCGGTAGCCAAAGTCCACGCCGCCCACATGTTTCGTCTTTCCCGTGAGGAAGCAGCTGAAATACATTCCGTCGTCATCGCAGAAGTGTTCCAGCAGATTTTCCGATACCTCCCTGCGGAACACATAGCACGATATATGCTTGTAGACATAGCACCAGAGGATCTCCGGGGAAAAATCGTGGCCGTTTCCGATGGCGGCCACCTCTTTTCCGTCGTCCCAGAACATTTTGAAATCAGAGTGGCAGGAAGCATACCCGGGATTTCCATCCAGAAAGGCAGCGGCCCGCGCAAGCTTGTCCTCGCCAAGAAGCAGGTCGTCTCCCGAAATGATCTGCAAATACTGCCCCCGGGACAGCCCGATTGCCCGTTTGATCAGGTTGGATACCCGGAACGACGGCACAAAATTGCCGGTAATGTTCCGCTCCATCACAAAGGAGCGGATCAGGTCGGGATATTTCTCCTGATAGGCCCGGATGATCTTCTGAGAGCCGTCGTTGGAACCGTCATCACCAATGATGATCTCACAATCCCCCGGCTTGGGAAAGGCACGCAGATTTCGCAGGCAGGAATCCAGGCATTCCGCCAGATAGCCCGCCTCGTTATAAGACACTACAATAACACTGATCTTCATTTCTTACCTCTGCGCAGCACATCAGCCGCCTTCTGCGGAATGTACAGAATGGACAGCAGCAGCAGATGCCGCTTTCTGTAACAGGCTGGAATGGATTTATAAATCCGTGCGAACTGCTCGTGGGTGTGGAAGCGGTAGTGCTTGAACAGTTCCGGCCCAAGGGCCAGCTTGTAGCGATGAAGCAGATCGATCTCATCGCCAAAATAGTCATGGATGCTGTTGAGAAGATCGATGTGCTTTCTCAGCTTATCCATACCTTTGTTGATAGAATTAAAATTATGACTGGTGTCGCTTTCAATCTGCCTTCTGTAGGCCACCGTCACATCGGGCATGATGTAGACATCCCCCAGCATCAGATACAGGATACAGTCCGTTTCGTCGTCGATGTACTGGCTGAAACCGGGCATCAGGGAAAAGAAATCGTACTTCTCCTGAATCTGGTTTCGGTACAAAAAGCCGTTGGTGGGAAAATTTGTGCCGGACAGAAAATCCGCCAATCTGAAGGTTCTGCCGCATATCTCCGGGCAGGGCAGAAGGAAATCTGCCGTCTGGCTGTCATTGGTACGGCACTCCAGCCGGGTGGCTACGCCGAAATACGCCGGGTGAGCTTCCAGAAAGTCCACCTGCTTTTGCAACTTCCGTTCATCGATCCAATAGTCGTCGCCGGACAGCTGAACCATGTATTTTCCCCGGCAGAGTGTCTTTGCCTGAAAGACATTCTTTGTCAGTCCCAGATTGCGCTCGTTGAACACATAGCGGATATTGTCATACTTTTCGGCATATTCCCTGACAATCGCCTGGGTGCCATCCTGTGATGCGTCATCGGAAATCACAATCTCATAGGGAAAGTCCGTCTTCTGACACAGAACGCTTTCAATGGCCTGGGCAATATAAGCCTCGTGATAATACGTTGTGATATACACGCTCACCAAGTAATCTTCTCTGTTCAGCATTTCAAAACTCCAATCCAGTCGTCCCTTTCGCGTAAAGCGGAAGGGGGCATTTTTAACTCCGCATCATGATTTGCCGGAACATTTCAGCCGCAGCTTCAAAAGAATCCCTCTGACCGCCAGCCTTGGGAGGAATCTCAGCATGGCGGTCAAAGTTTCCTTACGCACGCACAGCCAGAGCATATTCTCTTCCGTGAAACCAACTAAGTAATTCGCCCGGAAGGCCTCCGTGTCGATATGGCTGTAGAAAATGTCCTGTCCAGATTCCCCGGACACAAGAATCCCGCGCAGATTCTCCGCAAAGGTTTCCGGCGATATGACGGCGCTTCGCATCTGCTCTCCCCGGGCCTTTCGGTAGACTTCATCCGTCAGTACCCGGTCGATTTCCTGCTTCAGCTCCTCCATTGTGTCAAAAATAACGTGCAGCTCGTCCTGATGGAGTAGAAAGCCGTCATTGCAGTCGTCTCTGCGCAGCGTGACCGGCTCGACCCCCGCCGCGGCAGCGTACTGGTACATCAGTCCGCCGCAGAGGGGATAGGTACTCAGATAGAAGCTGACGTGCTGCAAAAGCTGGAACAGGTCGGGCCGCTCCGGGGTGTGGTACACTCTGCCGGGATATCGCTCCATGCACTTTTTCAGCTCAGAATCATCTCCACCGCCCGCATACCAGAAGATCACATCGCTGTGGCTGGCGAGGATGTAGTCCACAATTTCGTAGTATTTGTTGCCCTCCCCAAAGGTTTTATAGAGAGCACCGCCTGAGAAGACCACCTGCTGCCCATCCTTCACCGGGAAGGGAAAGCCCTGAAATTCCTGCGGAACGATTTTGGGGTAGAACGGCAGCTTCACGATTTTTTCTCTGGGAATGCCACGGTATTCGCTGGAGATCGACGCGCCGTAGTCCCGAAATTCAATGCACTTGTCAATGGCCCGGGCGCCCAACCAATAGGCGTGGTCGGTCAGGTTGACCACATAGCGGGTCAGCACCCCTTCATAGGCCTGCATCAGCACCGGCCCGACCACATCATGGGGATAGGAGTAGAAAATAAACTTTCCCGCACGGCATTCCCGCAGTACGGCATCCAACTGCTTCACCATGCCCAGCGGACGCTCCCGGCGCAGAAAAGAAACCTTCCCTCCGTGCTCCCGAACCGTTTGCAGGATTCCGGGGATCTCCGGCTCCCGATCCGCATAGGTTACATAGCAAACCCGAAAATCCTGAACCAGCGCTTCCAGATAGATCCGGGCCAAGCCCCGGACATCCAAGCCTGCTCCGTCATAAAACAGAATCGTATTCTGTTCCAGTTCCTCACGGTTCACACTTGCATTGGCCTTCGGGAAAACCGCTTTTGCAATCGTGCGGACACTTTCCTCCAATTCCTCATCCACATAGTATGGATTTGTGTAGCACAACAGCGACACGCAGGAATAGAGCATCTCCAGCGCATCGCTATAGCGTTTTTTCTGAATCGCCAGCCCGATTTTTTTCTTGAATTCGGAAACCAGATATGTGACGCGTTCTCGGTCCATTGCAGATTCTCCCATTATCCTTTTCGTTCCAGAAATCTGCGGGGAATGAACATCAGCTTCATGATCTTTCTGCCGCTTTCGTTGCGGATTTTCCGGCTCCGGGGGGTTTCCCTGCGGATATCCTCCGGGGTGGATGCGCCGCCAAGGTGGATAATGGGACTGCAATCCGCCACCTTGGTTTTCAGCCCCGCCTTGTGAAGCAGAATGCTGGTGGCCCATTCCTCGTAGTACAGGAAGGTCTCGGAGAAGATACCATCGTAGTATTTGAAAAATTCTTCCGTCAGCAGATAGCCGCAGCCGCACACCACATAGGCGTCCTCCTGCAGGCCGGTCAGCTCCTTGCCCTTTTCCACGCTTTCCGCCTGCCGGGCCTGGTTCTGACGCAGTCGAAGGTGACGGAACAGGACGTGCTTGGCGATGCGCAGATACAGGTACTTCTTTTTATAGACCACCCGGGGCGCGGCAGAGCCATCCGGATTGATAATGACCGGCGTGATCAGCCCAACGCCCGGCTCACAGGCCGACAAAATCTGCCGGAGGGTGTCCGAATCCCGAAATTCCAGATCGGAATTTGCCAGAAAAATCCGCTGAATGCCCTCCTCCTGAAGCCGTTGGATGCCAATATTATTGCCCTTGGCGTAGCCCAGATTTTTGCCGGTATCTACTACCGTCACGGTTTTCTCACCGTCAAATGCCCCGCGAAGCCGCTCCGCGGACTCGTTTCCCGAGCCGTTCTCCACAATGACAATCCGGGCACGGACATTTTCCTGTTTCAGCAGGCTGGAAACGCATTTGATGGTCTCCGAATAGTTTACATAATTCAGAACAACAATGCCAATATCGCACATACTTTCCCTCATGCTTCCCCAATTTCTCTGAGATACCGGCCCAACGCGTCCCGCCAGTCCGGCAGGGGCGTAAAGCCGCTGCTTCTCAGCTTCGACTTATCCAGTCGGCTGTTGAAGGGCCTGTTGGCCTTGTTCAGACCGTATTCCTCCGTGGTGACGGGGATGACCTTGGTGGTTTTTCCCGCCTGACGGAAAATCTCGCAGGTAAATTCGTACCAGCTGATATAGCCGCCTTCATTGGTGGCGTGGTAATAGCCGTACTTCTCCGTTTCCAGCATATCCACCAGCAGCCGGGACAGGTCGGCGGTGTAGGTCGGCGTGCCCACCTGATCGTCAACCACCCGAATGGTGTCGTATTTTTCGCTGAGCCCCAGCATGGTTTTGACAAAGTTTTTCCCGTTCCGTCCGAATACCCAGGCGGTACGGACAATGAAATACTTGTCCAGCGTATCGCGCACCGCCAGCTCGCCGTCCAGCTTGGACTGACCGTAAACATTCAGCGGGTCATAGTCCTTACGATCCGGCTGCCAAGGGGTCTCGCCCTTGCCGTCGAACACATAGTCCGTGGACAGGTACAGCATTTTGCAGCCCACTTTTTTGCAGGCATCCGCAAGATACCGGGTGCCGTCCACATTGATTTTGTGCACCAGCTCACGATTCTCCGGATCCTCCGCCGCGTCCACCGCCGTCCAGCCGGCACAGTGGACGACCGCGTCAGGGCGCGTCTGGTAAATCGCGCGCTCCACGGCCCCCTGATCCGTAATGTCCAGCTGGACATAGTCGAACCCCTCGCCGCAGTCAGGGGCAAGGTCGCTGCCGACGCCCTCGTATCCCCGCCGAAGCAGTTCCCCCATCATATCATAGCCCAGCTGACCGCCGACACCGGTTACAAATACTTTCATAGTCTCTCCTTATTCCTGCTGACCAACCATAAAGCCGCCAAATCCCGGCAAGAACCCAATTTAACGCCTACTATCATACATCATTATTTGTATTTCGTCAATTGCTGAAACACAGAATCCGCTCT
>JALFAD010000052.1 GCA_022772525.1 Clostridiales bacterium | reverse complement strand
CCGGCGGGAATCTCAAAGTCTGCGCCCACCACATAGGGGCTCACACCGCTGCGGCCCAGAATGGTAGCGCTGTCCTCCTTGCCCGCGCCCATGTTGACCACGGGAATGGAGAGGGTATAGGCATTCCAGTCCAGACGCGCGTAATCCTGCGCGTTCTCGATGGTAGAACGGAAATCATAAATATCGCACAGGTAGGTATTGATGTAATGCTGCAGGGTTCCGGGATAGGAAACGTTGCCGGAGGAACCGGTGGTGAGGCTGTCGCCCCAGCAGACAATGCCGGGAAGATAGGTCTGCACGGTTTCCATATCGGTCTCATAGGCCTGCTGAATGGCCTCCAGATTCTCTTGCCGGGCAACGCTCAGCTCCTGCCGCTGGCTGGAACTTTCCGCCTGCAGCAGCTCGTCCTCCGCCTCGATCTGTCTTCTCACATGAATCATTGCCATCAGCAACCCTACCGCCGCCGCCACCAGCAGCAGGAAAATAATGACATTACGAATCAGTGTCTTTCTTCCTTCATTTTCCCACATAGCGTTAACTCTCCAAAGTGATTTCAAAAGTGTCCGCCCCCGGCAAAGACACGCAGTAAAGTACAATATAATAATGTGTTATTATACCACAAATCCATCAAAATGCAATCCTTTTCTTAACCGGTCTGTCCCTCTTCCCGAGAAAAAAGGGTCTGACTTCTCCCCCCCGTTTGTGCATTTTGACAGCTATCCGCCGCCCATATTCCGCGATGCCTTCTCCGGAACCCGAATCAGGCCCCAGCACCAGAACAGGCTGTAAATGTAAGAGATGCCGAAAATCTGCCCGATGGCCTTGGGGCCGCTGTAGTAGGGCGGCTCCCCGGCAGCAGCGTAATCCCGGGCCACCCGTTCCAGCGCCAGCTGCACAGAGCTTCTGGTCAGGGTCTTACTGCCCTCTTTCCGGGAAACCAGCAGCTCGCCGCTGTAGCCGCCGTCCTTTTTCCTGCGCACCGTGTAGGAAAAGGGAAGCCCGGAGGTGGTGTAAAAGGTTTGGTTCTGGCAGGCAGCCACCGCGTCCCACAGCAGTTCCCGCGGGTCTTCCCCGGAAAACAGCTTATGACGCAGTTCCTCAGCCGCCATTGTCAACTCCAGCCTTTCTTTCTCCGCACCGGGGGCCTCCTTCAGGCGTGTGCAGGGCCGTCAAAATCATTTCACTTTTATAAAATAATGTCAAATCTTCCTGATTCGGAACATTATTATATACCCTTGCAGCGCATTCGTCAATCCCGTGCAGATATCTTACGCAAATTTCCGTGCCGCCTGCTGCACGAAGTCCCCTTGCGGGCAGGGGGAGATTTCACTAAGACTTCTCTAAGGCTGTCCAATGAGGAGAACCCCCCCCATGGGCAGACTGGAATCCGGCTTACTCCATAGGGGGGGTGAGTATTAAGCTCCCGATCTTTGCGCGAAGGCGCACTATACGCAGTAGAATTCCTTATACCACCGGGCGAAATTCCGAAGGCCTTGCCGCAGGGGCGTGGCAGGCTTGAAGCCGAAGTCCCGCTCCAGCGCTGATGTGTCGGCGTAGGTCACCGGCACATCACCGGGCTGCATGGGAACCAGCTCCTTGTGGGCGTCAAAATCATAATCAGCAGGCAGTACTCCGGCAGAAATCAGCTCCTGCTGCAAAATGTCAACGAAATCCAGCAGATTTTCCGGGTTCTGGTTGCCGATATTGTACACCGCGTAGGGCGGGATGGGCAGACCGTCCTCACCGTTTTTCTTCTCCGGCGCGCCCTGCATGACCCGGATGACTCCCTCGACGATGTCATCGATGTAGGTAAAGTCCCGCATGCAGTTGCCGAAGTTGAAAATCTGAATGGTCTCACCCTTGAGGAGCTTGTTGGTGAAGCCAAAGTAGGCCATGTCGGGCCGTCCGGCGGGGCCGTAGACGGTGAAGAACCGCAGACCGGTGGAGGGGATGTTATAGAGCTTGCTGTAGGCGTGGGCCATCAACTCGTTGGACTTTTTCGTAGCGGCGTAGAGGGACACCGGGTTATCCACCTTGTCGTCGGTGGAGTAGGGCACTTTTTTGTTGGTGCCGTAGACGGAGGAAGAAGAAGCGTAGACCAGATGCTCCACGGGATTGTGGCGGCAGGCTTCCAGAATGTTGTAAAAGCCGATGAGATTACTCTGGATGTAGACGTCCGGATTGGTGATGGAGTAGCGCACGCCCGCCTGGGCCGCCAGATTCACCACAATGTCTGGGTGGAATTTGGCAAAAATGCCGTCCACGGCCTCCCGGTCGGCAATGTCGCCTTTGACGAATGTCCATCCGGATTTCGGGTGCTTTACCGCCGCTTTTTCAATCTGCCGGAGGCGCCAGTCCTTGATAGACACATCATAGTAGTCGTTCAGATTGTCGATGCCGACGATGTTCACCGGGGACTGGGTTTCCAGCAGCTTCAGCACCAGATTGGAGCCGATGAAGCCCGCCGCGCCGGTAACGAAAATCGTCTTGTTTTTCAGCTCAATTCTCTGCATTTTCTGCTCCTTAATCCCGCTTGAAGATATCTCTAGTGTAAACCTTATCCTTCACGTCGTCCAGGCAGGCGTCATAGCGGTTGGCGATGATGGCCTGAGAAATGGCCTTGAACTCGCGCAAATCCCCGATGATCCGGCTGCCATAGAAGGTGGAGCCGGCAGGAAGCGTCGGCTCATAAATAACAACGGTTGCGCCCTTGGCCTTGATGCGCTTCATAACGCCCTGAATGGAGGATTGACGGAAGTTGTCGGAGCCCTGCTTCATGGTCAGCCGGTACACACCGATGATGACTTCCTTTTCCTTCGCCGCGTCCCAGCTGCTGTTGGCCCCGTAGGCCCCGGCCATTTCCAGCACACGGTCGGCAATAAAGTCCTTCCGGGTGCGGTTAGATTCCACGATGGCGGACATCATGTTCTGAGGGACGTGTTCAAAGTTCGCGAGCAATTGCTTGGTATCCTTGGGCAGGCAGTAGCCGCCGTAGCCGAAGGAGGGGTTATTGTAGTGGGTGCCGATGCGGGGGTCAAGGCACACGCCGTCAATGATGGACTTGGTATCCAGACCTTTGGATTCCGCGTAAGTGTCCAGCTCGTTGAAATAGCTGACCCGCAGGGCAAGATAGGTGTTGGCAAAGAGTTTGACCGCTTCGGCTTCCGTAAAGCCCATGAATAACGTGTCGATGTTTTCCTTGATCGCGCCTTGCTGCAATAGAGACGCGAAAACGTGGGCCGCTTCGGCGGAATCCTCGTCGCAGGACACGATGATCCGGGAGGGGTAGAGGTTATCGTACAGGGCCTTGCTCTCCCGCAGAAATTCCGGGCTGAAAATGATGTTTTTCGTGTTGTACTTTTCCCGGACAGAGGCGGTGTAGCCCACGGGGATAGTGGATTTAATGACCATCATGGCGTTGGGATTGGTTTTCAGCACCAGCTCGATGACCGCTTCCACCGCGGAGGTGTCGAAGAAATTCTTCTTGCTGTCGTAGTTGGTGGGGGCGGCGATGATGACAAAGTCCGCGTCCCGGTAGGCGCTCTCGGCGTCCAGAGTGGCGGTCAGGTCAAGTTCCTTTTCCGCCAGATATTTTTCGATGTACTCGTCCTGAATAGGAGATTTTCTGCTGTTAATTAGATCGACCTTCTCCGGCACGATGTCCACGGCGGTGACGTGGTTGTGCTGAGCAAGGAGTGTCGCCAAAGACAGGCCCACATAGCCGGTGCCGGCCACGGCGATGTTGTAACGCTTCTCCACGGCGGTGTGGGTGGAGGTCGGCGCCGCCGCGTCCTCCATGAACAAATCTACAACCTCAAAGCCCAAAGTTTCCCCAAGCGCCTGCATCTGCTCCACAGTGGGCACATAGTCCTTATTTTCCATGCGGCCGATCATGGCCCGGTTGATTCCGGTGGCCGCTGCCAGCTGAGCCTGCGTCAGCCCTTTTTCCTTGCGGAGACGATGAACCGTCTCCACCAGTTTATCAACGGACAGTTTTTTCATTTTATATCACTCCATATTCTGTTTCTGGCAGAATCTTTGATTGTTGTCATTCCTTTTTCAGCAATATTTTAACGCCCGCATTATATATCATAGGAGCAAAACAGTCAATAGTTTTTGGTTGCACGCAGTATATTCTGTTTTAAGCAGCATATGTATAATGACATAAAAGCTGTGCTCGTTCTCTCCAGAGAGTTCCGGAGAGCACCGCGATTAAGAGCGCCGCAGGCTTCGCCCTGTTTGCCACAAAGCCAGGGCAGGCTGCGCGGCTTGCTCCCGGTTCTATCAAAGACATCCCCTCTATTGATCCTATACCTCCGATGCTGTGATTCCCTGAGCTGAGGTCCCCCTTTTGATATCTGAATGCAGAAAAAAGGCTTGACAGCTAATGAATATTAGCGTATTATCTAGCTAATGAAAATTAGCCATCCTTAGGAGGTCGATTTCATGCGTACCAAAGAGCGTATTTTGCGGGAAGCCCTTCGGCTGTTTTCTCAGAAAGGGTACGATGCGGTGAGCGTTGAGCAGATCGCGGATGCCGTGGGCATCAAAGCCCCATCGCTGTACAAGCACTACAAAAGCAAACAGGATATCTTCGATGCGATTTTTGAGGAAACCGCGAAACGGTATGGAGCGTTCACGGATTCCATTTCCGTCCATCTTGGCGATTCCGGGCAGGATTTGCAGGTATTCAGCGCCATCACAGCGGATGCGCTGGTGGAGAAGGTATGTTCCCTGATTTCCTACTCCCTCCACGATGAATTCGTCAGCCAGTTCCGGCGGATGATGACCATTGAGCAGTTCCGTTCCCCAGAATTGTCGGCGCTGTACTCCCAGCGGTATGTGGAGCAGATTCAGAATTACCACAAGGGGCTGTTTCAGCGCATGATTGCCGCGGGGGTTATGCGTAATGCAGACCCCGGACTTCTTGCCATGATGTACGACTGTCCCATTCTGGTTTTACTGGGGGAATGTGACCGCCACCCGGAAAAGGAGCAGGAAATCATGAATGTGCTGGAAAAGCATGTGCGGCTGTTCTACCAGACCTTCCATGCGGAATTCACGGAAGGAGGCGGGGAAAAATGATTGAAGAAAGGAAATGGGTGTTCTGCCCCTGCTGCGGCGTGAAAACCAGATTGCAGCTGGTCAGACAGACGGAGCTGCGCTCGTTCCCTCTGTTTTGCCCCAAGTGCAGAAAGGAAACCATGATCGACGCCCGGCACTTCCGGGTGTCCGTGGCAGGCAACAAAATAATCGTATAAGCCAGACGCATAAGACGCAGTGCTGAATGAAGAACCATTCATTCACTGCGTCTTGTCGTTTTTAAGTTTAAGAAAGAAGGAAGAACATGATTCAGGCAATTGTTTACACATCTAACACCGGCAGTACCGAGCGGTACGCCAAACTACTGGGACACGAGACGGATTTGTCCGTCTATTCTCTGGAGGAAGCGAAGAAAACCCTGAAATCCGGCGCACAAATCATCTATCTGGGTTGGATTATGGCAGGCGGCATTCGGGGTTATGCGGATGCGGTCAGACGGTTTGAAATTCCCATGGTCTGTGCCGTGGGGATGGAGCCTGCCGGGAAGGAGCAGCGGGACGTCCGGGAGAAAAACAGCATCCCGAACGACGTGGCGTTGTTTACCCTGCAAGGGGGCTATCTGCCCCACAAGCTGCGGGGCGTTCATAAGCTGATGATGCTCATGATCACCAGCATGGCGGGCAAATCCCTGACAGAGGAAATCGACCGAACGCCCGAGGAGGACGACCTGCTGGAACTGATGAAACACGGCGGCAGCCGGGTCAGTGTTGAAAATCTTGCCGAACCGATAGCGTGGTGTCAGCGAAATCTGGGAGGTGCCAAACATGAATGAAAAGTTGGCACGAAAGCTGGGCTGGCTGGGGCTGGTGAGCCTTCTGTCCTACACCGCCGCCGTGGTCTTTTCACCCCTTGTGTACCCGGGGTACGACTGGATGTCTCAGGCGGTCAGCGACCTGTCAGCGGATACCGCCCCGTCACGGGCACTGTGGAGCCAGCTGGGCGCCCTGTATATGCCCTGCGGCATTGTCTGCGTGACCCTATGCTGTGTGACCATCAAAGACCATTTGGGCCGGGTAGTTCGGACGGGAATATACCTGTTTACCCTGATGAACTGGATTTCCACCGTGGGCTACACCATGTTCCCACTGACCCAGGCGGGCATTTCCGGGCAGTTTCAGGATGTGATGCACCTGGTGGTCACGGCGGCGGTGGTGCTGCTGTCCATCGTGTCCCTGGCCCTGATTGCCTACGGCGGTCTGGGGCAAAAGGTAAGCCCCGCGCTGGGGAAATGGGCGCTTTTCTCGCTGTGCCTCATGATTGCCGGCGCTGTGGGCACAGCCGTTCTTCCCCACGCGTACTTCGGTATCCCGGAACGGTTCAGCGTGTTTGCCTGCTCCGGCTTCACGGCGGTGCTGGGCCTTTTCCAGAGCCGGGGATGGGAAAGACAGGAGGTTTTATGAAAAAAGTCGGAAAAATTCTGCTGGTGATCGTGTGTATCCTCAGCATTGCGGTTTGCGGCATTCGCCTCGCAATGAAAAAGCAGGTCAGAGGGATGTACGAACAGCTGGACGCGCCTACAGTGGTTGCGCTGGATCATGTGGCAGACGGTACTTATGAGGGTCGTAATGGAGAACTCGCTTCATTGAACGTCGAGTGGGTGCCATAACAACTGCCGCAGGGAGCCAAGGCTTGAATTTCCCGCGCAATCATGATATGATGGTCGGCAGAAAGCAGGCGGGCTGCGCCGCCGGAAAGGAATCCTACATGAATCGAATTGTTACAATGGTGCTGAAAAATCTGGCGATTGTTCCCGGCGCCTGGTTCAAGCTCTGCAAATACGCCAAGCACACCGACGACTACCCGGAAATCGAAAAATACCGCCATATTCAGTATATTTTACAGCATGCCGTCACCGGCGGCAACGTAGATTTGCAGGTCACCGGTCAGGAGAACATCCCCGCCGAGGGCGGCTTCATGCTCTATTCCAACCATCAGGGTATGTTCGACGTTCTGGCCATCGCCGCCACCTGTGACCGCCCCATCGGCGCGGTGCTGAAAAAGGAGCTGTACAACATTCCCTTCCTGCACCAGATTGCCCTGTGCACCAAGTCCTTCGCTATGGATCGGGAGGACGTGCGCCAGTCTCTGACGGTGATTCAGAATGTCACCGCTGAGGTCAAAAGCGGCAGGGGCTACCTGATCTTCCCCGAGGGCACCCGCAGCCGCAAGGGTAACGAGATGCTGGAATTTCACGGCGGCAGCTTCCGCTGCGCCACCAAGTCCGGCTGCCCCATCGTGCCCATCGCCCTTGTGGACTGCTTCAAGGTGCTGGACCAGCCCGGCAGCAAGCCGGTGTCCGTGCAGGTGCACTACCTGAAGCCCATCACGCAGGAGGAGTACGCGGGCATGAAGCCCGCCGAGGTCGCCGTGCTGGTGAAACAGCGGATTCAGGAAAAGCTGGACGAATGTCTGGCAGAGAAATAACGAAAACAGGTGGTTCGGGTGAACCACCTGCTTTCTATTTCTCTACGATTTTGTACACGTCTTTCCCAGCTTTTTCTCCGAAATACCGCAGATATTCCAGATTTTTGTCCCACTGGGGCTGGGGATACCGCCCGTAGCGGCGCTTTACGTCCGCCATCCGCTGCTCCACGTCCACCACACCGTCAGCAGAGGCCAGAGCGTCGCAGAGCTGAATCAGGCGGTCGTAATCATCAAATTCCATGGCCATCAGCAGCCGCTGCGCGTCCTGTGCTTCCGGCTCAGGAATATCGATCTGTCCGATATACAGGGACATATCCTGATTGGGGAAAGAATGGCTCAGGCAGATTTTCGCCGCGGCGGGATAGCCCAGCGCCTGCAGATACCGGTAGCCATAATACAGGTGTCCTAAGTCCCGCACCCGGAAACGCCGTCCCACGTCATGCAGAAGGCCCAGCACATAGGCCTTTTCCGCATTCATGCCGCAGGCGGCGGCGATCTTCTCCGCGCATTCAGCGGCAACCCGGGAGTGGTCGCCCCAGCGTCCGGGGTTTTGCAGCAGGGCTTCCTCCAAAAGCCGCTGCGCTGTTTCTCTGTCAGGATAGTTCATGCACTTACCTCATTTCAGTGCGGCGCTGCTGTTCAGCACCAGCGTACTGTACAGGAACAATACGTCCTGCCCGTGGAAATCCAGCAGCTGCCCCAGCAGCTCCGGCTGGACGTAGCGGATGTCCACAAGCGTCACCTTTGCGTAGTCCGAAAGCAGCAGCGGCGCTATGGCGCTGCCGAAGGAATCCCGGAAAACCACCAGCTCCCGATTGGTTTTCGCGTTGGGATTTTCGATGGTCAGCAAGGCTCTCGCCCCGGACAGGTACACATCGTATAAATCCCGGCTGCCTGATTTGCTCATGTCGTACACGCTGCCGGTTTTCCCCGTTTCATAGTCGTAAACGGTACACCGGGACAGCAGGTCGCTCTCCATGAGATACAGGACATCCGGCGCCATGGGCAGGGCTGCCTGTCCATAGTACACGCCGTAGAAGGGCCTGTCAACCGGGGTGCGCGTGTAATTCTCTGCCTTTGGGGCGGTCACCCCCAGCCCTTCACACAGGGCAGCGGCGGCGGGAATCAGGCGCTCCTGCCGCCAGTGGGTGTCGGTACGGTAGTAGTCCGCCCCAGTCAAAGCCGGGCGCAGATCGATTTCCTCTGCCCAGGGCATCCCTGCCGCCATCTGGGCGTACAGTGCGCCGTAGTCCATGGTCAGATGCCCGCTCTCCTCCGCCAGATAGTAACCCTTATCCGGGACAATGGCGTAAAAGCACCGGCTGCCCGCGAGATATTTGTCGTAAATGCTCTGGAAACGTCCAAGGGCATGGTTCACGGAGTCCGTGCTCAGGGGGTATTCCTGCTTCACGGCGGTGCCGCCCGTCAGGTAGATACCGTTGTTGTCTTTCTGCCCCAGCACCCCGGTGTGAAACAGGGATTTGACGCTGCGGAAAGACTGCCGCAGCGGGAACTGGTCTAAGCTGTAGCTTTCAAAATCCGTGCGGAATTTGCCGGAAAGCAGCGCTTGGACGGAAAACGCCGGTTTCTGGGCCAGAGGACGGCGTTCCGCCTCGGAAATCTGACGGTTCGGAGTAAACCACGCCCAGAGTGCCAGCGCCCCCCACAAGGTCAAAATCAGAATCGTCTGGTGTTTTTTCATAGCGCCACCTCAGAATCGGAAATACAGGAAGGGGCTGAAGGAGCCGTCCACCAGATAGGCAGTGCAAATGAGCAGCAGGCCCAGCCAGAGCACCGGCTCCAGCGTCTGCGCCAGCTTCTTCCCCTCCAGTTTCCGGGCTGCCCGCTTGACCAGCGGCGTAGCGCCCACACAGGAGATCACCAGCAGCGGAGCATAGCTTCGCAGATAATATCCGGTTTCCTCCGTGAACAGAGGCAGTCCCGCAAGGCCGAACAACGCGGCAAAATCCGCCCCCGCCTGTGCAAGGGTGTCGGCGTTAAACAGCGCAAAGCTCAGAACCACCGCCAGCAGTACATAGCCGTGCCGCACAAAACCGGGCAGCTTTTGCAGCCCCGGCAGAGCCTTCTCCATCATCAGCAGCACCGCGAACAGCAGCCCCCATAGTACAAAATTCCAGGCTGCCCCGTGCCACAGGCCCGTGAGCATCCACACCAGCAGAATATTGCGCACCCATTTTGTCTTGCTGACCCGGTTGCCGCCGAGAGGGATATACACATAGTCCCGGAACCAGCTGCCAAGGCTTTTATGCCACCGCCGCCAGAATTCCGTGACGCTTTTTGACAGATAGGGGTAGTCAAAATTCTCCGGGAAATGGAAGCCGAAAATCCGCCCCAAGCCGATTGCCATGTCGGAATACCCGGAAAAATCGAAGTAAATGTTCAGGGTAAAGGCGACGGCGTACAGCCACGCGAAC
>JALFAD010000013.1 GCA_022772525.1 Clostridiales bacterium | reverse complement strand
GCCACCTCGTAGGCCGCCTTGACCACGATATCCTCGGGGATGTGGGTGTTGGCGGCAAAGGGCAGGCGCTCCATCGGAATGCGGGAGCTTGTGCGGAAATTGGCCACATAGTGCTCGGCGTGGACGCCGGCATCCGTGCGGCCGCAGCCGGTGACCTTCACCGGCTCGCCGCAGACCATGCCCAGTCCCCGCTCCAGCGTCTGGGCCACGGAGATCTCCGTTTTCTGCACCTGCCAGCCGTGGTAGGCGGCGCCGTTGTACATTAAGATCAAAGCGATATTGCGCACCGCGCCGCCTCCTTTCTCAGAAGCCGAATTTTTTCAGGACAATGATGCCGGCGGTCAGCACCACGAACAGCGCAAGCGACAGCCAGTCCGCCCGCCGGTAGTGCAGGACCCGCAGGGCGGTGCGACCCTCGCCGCCGTGGTAGCAGCGACACTCCATGGCGGTGGCCAGCTCGTCGGCGCGGCGGAACGCGCTGATGAACAGGGGCACCAGAATGGGAATGAGGGCCTTCGCCCGCTCCATCAGGGAGCCGGTCTCAAAATCCGCTCCTCTTGCCTTCTGGGCAGACATGATCTTGTCCGTTTCTTCAATCAGCGTGGGGATGAACCTCAGAGCAATGCACATCATCATGGACAGCTCATGCACCGGAACGCCGATCTTTTTCAGGGGCTTCATCAGGGATTCCAGTCCGTCCGTCAGCGCAATGGGCGAGGTAGTATAGGTCAGAAGAAACGTGCCGG
Organism: Clostridiales bacterium; assembly: GCA_022772525.1. Lineage (GTDB taxonomy): Bacteria > Bacillota > Clostridia > Oscillospirales > Oscillospiraceae > Faecousia. The sequence continues at coordinate 3,640 of JALFAD010000013.1, read as the reverse complement.
TAATCAGCATCAGGATTCGGGACATCATCATCACCGCCCGGGAAAGGCCGCCGGTGGTAATCGTAAGAATCCAGAAATGCAGCAGCACGGTTCCATCCTGCGTAAAGAACAGATTCAGCACACCGGTAAAGATCAGAATGACCACCAGCGGCTTCATACCCCGCACAATGGCTTTGGGCGGGATGGTGGACAGTCCGATGACCGTGACCAGAAACAGAAACATCAGGCCATAGGAAACCCAGCTGTCTGCCAGAAACAGGGCCACAATGTAGACCACCAGCATGACAAGCTTGGTTCTGGGGTCCAGCCGGTGAATAACGGACTTTCCCGGAAAGTACTGGCCCAGCGTAATATCCTTAAGCATTCACCGCACCTCCCCGAAGCCGTTTGATCTCGGCAGCTGCCTGCTCAATAGTATAAACATTGGCAACGTCCAGTCCCAGCTTTTTAAGGTGCAGGAACACCTGGGTGACCTGAGGGATATTCAGGCCCATCTGCACCAGCTCCTCCGCATGGCTGAACACCTCGGCAGGCGCTGCATCCATGGCAAGCTTCGAACCGTTCATGACCAGCAGACGGTCCGTCAGCCGGGCCACATCTTCCATGGAATGGGATACCATCATAATGGTGGCGTTTCTGGCCTGGCGGTAGGTTTCAATATTGCCTAAGATTTCTGCCCTGCCCACGGGGTCAAGGCCAGCCGTCGGCTCGTCCAGAATCAGCACCTCCGGTTCCATGGCAATGACACCCGCAATGGCCACCCGGCGCTTCTGTCCGCCGGACAGATCGAAGGGGGAAACCTCCAGCTGCTCTGGCGTCAGTCCTACAAAGCCAGCGGCCTCCCGCACCCGACGGTCAATCTCCTGCTCATTCAGGCCCATGTTCTTCGGTCCAAAAGCGATGTCCCGGTACACCGTCTCCTCAAAGAGCTGATACTCCGGGTACTGAAACACCAGCCCCACCCGAAACCGAGCCTGTCGGGTCAGTTTTTTGTCGGACCAGATATCCTCCCCGTCCAGTAAAACCTGACCGGAGGTGGGTTTCAGAAGGCCGTTGAGCTGCTGCATCAGGGTGGATTTTCCGGAGCCGGTATGTCCGATAATGCCGATAAACTCTCCCCTTTCCACGGAAAAGGAAATATTATCCAGCGCTTTGTGCTCAAAAGGCGTACCCACGCTGTAAATGTAGTTAAGGTTACTTACTTCCAGAATTGGTTCCAATCTAGATTCCTCCCAGCGGTCAAGCCTTTACCGCATCGTAAAGTGCCTGCGCGCAATCTTCGGGTTCCAGTGCGTCCAGCGGCAGGTCGAATCCCTGCCGGTTCAGCTCCCAGCACAACTCTACGGTTTCCGGCGATGCCAGTCCAATGCTGTGCAGCAGCTCTACCTGTGAAAAAACCTCGCGGGGCGTTCCGTCCGCCGCGACTTTTCCCTTGTCCAGCACCACCACCCGGTCGGCCTTGGCGGCTTCGTCCATATGGTGGGTAATCAGCACCACGGTGATTCCCTTTTCCCGGTTCAGCCGGCTGACGGTGTCGATGACCTCCCGGCGGCCCCGGGGGTCCAGCATGGCGGTTGGCTCGTCCAGCACGATGCATTTTGGCTCCATGGCAATGATGCCCGCGATGGCGATGCGCTGCTTCTGTCCGCCGGACAGAAGATGGGGGGCGTGCTCCCGGTACTCATACATTCCCACCTGCTTCAGCGCGGTATCCACACGGCGGCGGATCTCCGGGCTGGAAACGCCCAGATTCTCCGGGCCGAAGGCCACGTCCTCCTCCACCACATTGGCGACAATCTGGTTGTCCGGGTTCTGGAAGACCATGCCCACATTGTGCCGCACGGTCATAATGCGATCCTCATTGGAGGTATCAATGCCGCAGACATAGACCTTGCCGCCGGTGGGCAGCAGGATGGAATTAAAATGCTTGGCAAGGGTGGACTTGCCGCAGCCGTTGGTACCGAGAATAGCCACAAAGCTGCCCTCCTGAATTTTCAGATTCATATTCTCAAAAACAGGAACGCCGGGCGTGTCCTCTACGCCGGGATAGGTGTAGGCCAAATGCTCTACAGAAATGATATCACTCAAATTGAATTCCTCCATCAGGGCATCCAGCGTCCGGTGGCGCCGCAGGGCAGCACGAGACCTGACTCTGTCACTGGCAGGCCCAGCTCTCCTGCTTCCGTTTTTCCGCCGTACAGGCTGCCGAATACCGCATCCGAGGCGTATGCAACGGCAGAGGGCGCCAGTCCCGTGGTGTATGAATTGATGATGACAAACAGCGGATCATCGGACAGCACCTTTGCCACCTCCTGAAGGAAGGGATAAAAGCTGGTTTCCATCTTCCATATCTCGCCGCCGGGACCTCTGCCGTAGCTGGGCGGGTCCATGATGATGCCGTCATAGCGGCGGCCCCGACGGATCTCCCGCTGGATGAATTTGGCGCAGTCATCCACCATCCAGTGAATGGGACGCCCGTCCAGGCCAGAAGCCACCGCGTTTTCCTTGGCCCAGGCAACCATGCCCTTGGAGGCGTCCACGTGGAACACCTCCGCACCGCCGGCGGCTGCCGCCAGCGTTGCGCCGCCGGAGTAAGCGAACAGGTTCAGTACCCGCACCGGGCGTCCGGCATTGGCAACCTTCTGACGGATGAAATCCCAGTTTGCCGCCTGTTCCGGGAATACGCCGGTATGCTTGAAATTCATGGGTTTGACGTTGAAAGTCAGGTAATCCCGGTATCTGATCTGCCAGCGTTCCGGCAGATGGTGGTCCGTCCAATGACCGCCGCCGGTATTGGAGCGGACATACCGAGCGTCAAACTGCCGCCACTGGGGGGCTCTGCGGGGCGTATTCCAGATTACCTGAGGGTCCGGGCGCACCAAAATATAGTCGCCCCAGCGTTCCAGCCGCTCGCCGTTTGAGGCGTCCAGCACCTCATAGTCCTTCCACTCGTCGGAAATCCATAGCATATTCTTCCCTCTCTCTACTGTGTCATTGGTCAGCCGTCACCGTCCGGCCAGAAGTCATTTCCGTAATGGTCGCCGTTTCCGAAGTCTGTACCCTGATCATCGGTATTTTCAGAGTCCTGCCAGGCACCCGCGCCGTGGAGCGGGCACTCAAGATATGGCGTTCCGTTTGTGTTTTCGTATTCATTGTGGAAACCACGCCAAGCTTCCCCGCCCGTGTAGTAAACACCGCCGGCATTCAGATAGGCGCCATTCAGTCCCACATTTTCCGCGTCCCGAATCTCCTGCACCTCTGCCTCCGAAAGCTTCACCAGTCCCGCGCTGTAGACATCGGCATCCGGGTAGGAGTAGCAGTAATCGGTGGCTACTCCACCGCCGGTTCCGCAGAAATTCATCATCACGTGCTTGTCACAGGTCTCCGTAGGCTCATCTCCGGGATACACGTTTACATACACGACCCGGTCGATTCCCCGGGCGTCCCGGCGGCAGGCATCGGTGGCCAGCTTGCCGGAATCCAGACAGATTGCCACGCTGCGGAAGGCGCTGCCGTCATAAAGCGCGTCGTTAGACAGGCCGGCATGGATAGGCTGCATGACCTTTTTCCACAGCACCGCAGCCGGATTGGTGCCCAGATTGATCTGCTCCGGCTGGTCGTAGCCAACCCAGACCGCCGC
>JALFAD010000027.1 GCA_022772525.1 Clostridiales bacterium | reverse complement strand
CCTCATAGCACTCCTCAATGGTCATGTCAGCTCCTCCCACACACAGGTGGATTCTCCCATGCGTGTTCCTCGTCTCCGGGGCACGCTGCCAGCGGACACCATGCTACCGCATCGCGTTGACAGAATCATAATTTCTGTCTGTCTGATTATACCCAGGCGTCATAGGAGATGCAACCCCTTTACGTTGCTCATCTCATTATATCATAATTACATTTGAAATGCAATCGTGCCGCGGCGCAAAGTAAGTGTAATAATTTGCTGTAAATTGGACAAAATCACTCCACCGTAACGCTTTTTGCCAGATTTCTGGGCTTATCCACGTCCAGACCCTTTGCCACGCTGACGTAGTAGCCCATGAGCTGCAGGGGCACCACCGCCAGACTTCCCACAAAGTGCTCATCCACCCGGGGGACATAGACGGTGAAATCCGCGTGATCTTCGGTTTCGTACTTGCCATAGGTGGTCAGGCCCATGAGATAAGCCCCCCGGCTCTTGCACTCCACCATGTTGCTGACGGTCTTTTCGTACAGGGCGCTCTGGGTCAGCACGCCGATGACCAGCGTGCCCGGCTCAATGAGACTGATGGTGCCGTGCTTCAGTTCGCCTGCGGCGTAGGCCTCGGAGTGGACATAGGAAATTTCTTTCAGCTTGAGGCTTCCTTCCAGACACACCGCGTAATCGATGCCCCGTCCGATGAAGAACACATCGTGGGCGTTTGCGTACTTGGCGGCGAACCACTGGATTCGCTCCTTATCCTCCAGAATTTTCTCAATTTTCGCCGGAATCGTCTCCAATTCCGCCAGATAATAGCTGTATTTTTCCTCGTCAATGGTACCACGCGTCAGCGCGAACTGCACCGCGAGACAGTACATCGCCGCCAGCTGGGCGCTGTAGGCCTTGGTGGTGGCAACGGAGATTTCCGGGCCTGCCAGCGTATAGAACACCTTGTCGGCCTCCCGGGCGATGGAACTGCCCACCACGTTGACCACAGCAAGGGTGCGCACCCCCCGCTCCTTGGCCATCCGCAGGGCCGCCAGGGTATCCGCCGTCTCGCCGGACTGGCTGATGACGATGACCAGCGCGTTTTTATCCATCGGCGGTTTCCGGTAGCGGAATTCCGACGCCAGCTCCACCCGGACAGGGATGCCCGTCATATCCTCAATGACGTACTGGGCCGCCATGCCCACGTGCCACGCGGAGCCGCAGGCGGCAATGACGATCTGGCTGGTTTCCCGCATTTCCTCGTCGGTCAGACCCACCTCGCTGAAATCGATGGCCCCGTTTTTGATGACGGAATGAAGCGTATCCGCCACGGCCTTGGGCTGCTCGTGGATCTCCTTCATCATGAAGTGCTCGAAGCCCGCCTTCTCCGCCGCCTCGGCATCCCAGTCGATGCGGGTTGGCTCCTTCTGCACTTCTTCACCGTCCAGATTGTAGAAATGGGCCTCACCGGGCAGCAGCCGGGCAAACTCGTGATTGCCGATGTAATAGACCTGCCGGGTGTATTTGAGGATGGCAGGCACGTCGGAGGCCACATAGGTATCCCCGTCGGCGATGCCGATGATCATGGGGCTTTCCTTCCGGGCCACCCAGATCTCGCCGGGGTAGTCCTTGAACATCAGCTCCAGCGCGTAGGAGCCCCGGACGCGGACCATGGTCTTGGCGATTGCGTCGATGGGCCCGATTTTATACTTTTTATAATAGTAGTCCACCAGCTTCACCACCACCTCGGTGTCGGTCTGGCTGTAGAACTGATAGCCGTGCTTGAGGAGTTTTTCCTTCAATTCAGCGTAGTTTTCAATAATCCCGTTATGGACCCCCACCACCTCGGACTCCACGCTGCCGGAGCCGGAACCGGTGCAGTTGCCGGAGACATGGGGATGGGCGTTGGTCTGAGAGGGTACGCCGTGGGTGGCCCAGCGGGTGTGGCCGATGCCGCAGGTGCCGGGCAGCGCCCGGCCGTCGTCGGTTTTTTCCGCCAGATTTTTCAGGCGGCCCGTGGACTTTACCACCTCCGCCAGCTTGTTCCCGTCCCGGACAGCCAGTCCGGCGGAGTCATAGCCCCGGTATTCCAGCTTGCTCAGGCCGTCCAGCAGGATGGGCGCCGCCTGTTTCTTTCCGGTATAACCAACAATGCCACACATAGATAGCCTCTTTCCCGGCCCATCATCAGGCCGATAAAAAATCTTGCGGTACATTATAGCAAATCAGAATCGATTTTGCAACATTTTTTGCTGATAATTGCAAATACCTACAGGCGCACCGCCTGCTCGGTATCGCTCTATTACTGTAGTGGCGGTCATTGGCCGCCCGCAACGTTGGATTTGGACATTGGCGAAATCCGATAAGCATTCTTCAAAAATTGGCGTAAATAAAGGCGGAATTGCCGCAGTACATCAGCATGGCAATCAGGAACACCCACACGCACAGCAGGAGCTTTCCCCGGAAGGTATCCAGATTGAGCCGGGCCGTGGGGGCGTTGCCGTTCAGGCGGAACCGGGCGTACAGGTGGATCAGGGCAATGACCAGCCCGTAGATCACCACAAAGACGTTAACATAACATAATCCGTCTCCCCGGAACAGCCCGGAGAAAACTGCCATGGCCTGCGCCATGCTGTCCGCCCGGAAAATCACCCAGCCGGCAGATACGAACAGACAGTTGGCGGCGGTGCACAGGGCCGTCTGCCACGGCGTCTTTTGGCTTCCCCGCTTTCCGAGCAGCCGGTGGACGACGCAGCCGACGCCGTGATAGGCGCCCCAAACGAGGTAGGTCGCGTTGGCCCCGTGCCACAGGCCGCTGAGCACCATGGTCGCAAGCAGGTTAACATAAGTTCTTAGCTTGCCCCGGCGGCTGCCGCCCAAAGGGATATACACATAGTCCCGAAACCAGCTGGACAGGCTGATGTGCCAACGCCGCCAGAAATCCGATGGGTTTTCCGCCAGATAGGGCAGATTGAAGTTTTTGCCCAGATCAAAGTCCCAAATTGTGGCGATTCCAATTGCCATGTCGGAATAGCCGGAAAAATCGCAGTAAATTTGCAGGGAATAGCCCACCACCGCCATCGCGATGCTCAGGCCGTTATAGGCTGCCGGGGCGGCAAACACCGCGTTCACCGCCACGCCGATCCGGTCGGCAAAAACCACCTTTTTGGTCAGCCCTGTCACGAACCGGGTAACGCCAAGGTACACGTTGTCCTTTTTCACCCGGTGCAGCCGCTCCAGCTGGGGCAGAAAATCATGGGCCTTGACGATGGGCCCGGAGGTGATCTGGGGGAAGAAGGAAATATAGGCCGCCAGCTTGATGAAATCCCCTTCCGCCGGAATTGTTCCCTTCTTCACGTCCAGCAGGTAGCTCATGGCCTGAAACAGGTAGAAGGAAATGCCCAACGGCAGAAGGATATTCAGGGTTCGCGCGTTCAGTCCGAACGCCCGGGCAAAGGAGGAGATAAAGAAGTTGCAATATTTGCAGAAGCCCAGCAGAAGCAGGCAGGCAGTCACGCCGCCGTAAATGAAAGCAGGCTTCCCGCTTCTTTCATACAGCCGGGCGGCGGCATAGCACACCCCGATGACCCCCAGCAGGAGCAGCAGGAAGCGTGCGTCCCAGTAAGCGTAGAATACGGCGTTTGCCAGCAGAAAGGCCCGGTGCTGCTGCTTTACGGTTTTGCTCAGCTGCACCAGCGCGGTGGCTGCCAGAAAAAAGAGCAGAAAATTCACGGAAGTAAAGCTCATACCCGCAGTTCCTCCAGATACGCGATAATTTCCTCTGCCAGAATCCGGTGGCCCAGCGCGTTCAGGTGACCTTCCCCGGGGGTGGTGTTGGCAAAGCCGTAGGGCAGCTGACCTTCTATCTCATAGAGCATTTGAAACCGGGTGCCGGTATCGATGACATCGATGCCGTTTTTTTCGCACACCCTGCAAAAAATATCCCACGTGTTGCTGTAGCCCAGCTTCACAGTGCCGTCCGGCTGGATTTCCGTAGTCGGATGGTACACAAAGGCGATGGGGCCGTCAAATTCCGCGCGAATCAGCGCAAGGGCCGCGTCCAGTTCCGTTTCATAATCGTATCGTCCTTCCGAGTCTTCCGCCGCCTGTGCCCGCAGGGTCTGGACGTTCTTTTTCAGCAGCGCCAGCAGGGGAAGGCCCTCCTTCGCCGCCAGCTTCAGTCTGCTCACCGGGCTCAGGTCTTTAAAGTCGCCATTGTCGGGGACATAGGCTGCCTGATTTTGGGCATCGTGCAGCTCCTGCGCGGAAAAATCCGTACTCCCGATTTCAATGGTGATGGCTTCGGCATTGGGAAAGGCCGCCACCGCCGCTTTAAAATGTTGAATCTGGGAAGGAAGAAAGTGACCGTCGCTGGCAATGTTATAAGCCGCCAAAAGCCCGCTGTCCCCGCTGAAATAGCCGTTGACCAGCGTGGAATATCTCTGCTCCGGGGAAACCTCCTTGCCCTGGGTATGGGACGCACCCATCATCAGCACATACCGCTCCGCCAACGTCCCGTCAGGGTTGAGAAACCCATTTTCATCGACTTTGGAAATACCATAGCCTTCCGTACCATGGACGATCACCGCGCCGGGCCGCCACACAGATGTCGCCGCGCCGTTGGGCGTATCCAGCCATCCCGGCTGGCGCTCATAGCCGAAGCAGAGGGCGTTTACAAGGCAAAATCCCGCCAGCAGCGCCAGTATCCACTGGCGCGTCTGTTTTCTTCCGTTTTTCTTCATAATCGCTCCCTCTTGCCCGTTTTTCGAGGATTATAGCAGATTTTCATCAAAAAGGCAACTATTGAGAAGTGTGGAGCGTGGGGAGTGAAAATTGATGGCTGGCAGCACGCAAGGCGCGGGTATTCTCCCTATACCAAAAAAGCCTTCCCCCGGAGGGGAAGGCTTGGAAACCCTGAATAAATCGACTGCGGCTGGATGACGGGTCTTTTGCCGACCTAATCAGGGATTCCCTAGAAATCCATATTGGCATAGATCGATTCCATGCGCTCATTGGGGAACCGCTCGTCCAGCAGCTCCTCCAGAGAATTGGAGGGGGCCTGACCCGCCACGCGCTCCGACCAGCGGTCTACTGCCAGCAGGGACACCACGCTGTTGAAAATCAGGAACACCGTCACAGCGATGGTAAGAATTTTTCCGATTTTATTGGGGATTTTCAGGATCAGCTGGGCCATTCTGGGGTATAGGTCCTTAATCCAGAAAACGCCCAGAACTCCCCAGAATACGCTGTACAGCAGGCACACCCGTCCGTTCAGGTTGAAGGGCATTGCGCTGTAGTCCCAGGACCGGGAGCCGAACAGGAGCTCCTGCCCCCAGGAGCACAGGTACTCCACCACCGTGCCCACCAGCATCCCGCCGAGGAAGGAAATCCAGCCGCTGCGGTTGCGGAACTGGTACAGGCACACCGTCAGGGCCACCGCGCCCGCGCCATAGAGCAGATTGAATGGGCCGTAGACCAGCCCGGAACGGCTTTCCAGATAGCCGTTGCGGATGAGGCACCACATTAGCTCCACCACCACGCCCGCGAAGCTGCCGATAAAGCAGATGAGCAGCAGCTTATAGATGCCGAGACCTTTGGCGAAGTGGTTGCCCTCCCGCTCCTTCAGATCGATGGTGCCGTTGGCGGGGGCCGCCGCGATAATCTTGCGTTTGCGGCGCTGCTGGCGGGTATCCCGGCAGCGGGTGCTCAGCTCATCGCTTACGGTAAAGACCTGAGTGCCCGCCTTTGCCAGTTTTCCGGCGGTTTCCCGTAATTCCTCCGCCATTTTCTCAAAATCTTCCAGATTTTCCGTCTCAGGGATCTCCGCGTAGACCTCCTGAATGCTCTGCTCCAGCCGTTCTGCCGCGTCTAACGTCTCCTGTCCCAGCTGCTCCAGCTCGGACGTATCCTTGCCGCTTTCCTCAACCATGACCCGCAAACCTCCACTCTCTTTATATACGGCATCAGTCTAGTCTGTGGATTTCAACAAAGTGTGAACGGGATGTCAAATTTTGGTGAAAGGAGGAGAAAGTGTAAAGATCGGCAAGTGGAGAGTGAAGTTCCGTTGCGTAACTCCTAACTCTCCACTCTTAACTCTCCACACTTACTTCAGCACCCGGCTCAGGGCCGCGATGAGCTTGTCCATTTCGATGGGCTTGGACAGATGGTCATTCATGCCGCTTTCCAGCGACTTTTTCACATCATCGTCGAAAGCGTTGGCAGACATTGCCAAAATCGGCAGTATCTTCAGGTCGGGCCTGTCTTCTGTGCCGCGAATCAGCCGGGCGGCTTCCAGTCCGTTCATCCGGGGCATCATGATGTCCATGAGCACCACGTCAAAGGCACCGGGCTGCCGTTCCCGCAGCGTCTGCACCGCCTCATCTCCATCGGTGACAGCCTCCACCGTAAAGCCAAGCTCCTCCAGAATGGTCTGAGCAATCTCGGCGTTCAGGGCGTTGTCCTCCACCAGCAGAAGGTGCTTCCCGTCAAAGCGGCAGCTTTCCACGCTGGCCTCCCGCTGAACCGGCCTGCCGTGCAGCAGGGGCAGGGTAAAGTCGAAGGTGCTGCCCTTGCCCAGTTCGCTGGTCAGGTTGATCTTGCCGCCCATGAGCCGGGCCAGCCGGGAGCTGATGGACAGGCCCAGACCGGTGCCCTGAATGCCCCCGTTATTGGCCCCGTTCACCTGTTCAAAGGACCGGAACACCCGTTCCTGATTCTCCTTGCTGATGCCGATGCCGGTGTCGCTGACCGAGAAGAACACATTGGAGTACTTGCCCGCGTCGCCCTCGTCCACGTCTTCCTCCCGGACGGTGAGCCGAATGGTGCCGCCGGAGGGGGTAAACTTCACGGCATTTCCCAGAATATTCACCAGAATCTGGCTGATTCGCAGCTGGTCAGCGTCAAACCACCGGGTTTCCAGCGCAATATCCTCCACAAACTGAATCCCCTTTTCCTGTGTCTGGGGCTGGATCAGCTCACGGATGGTGGCAAGCATCTCGTCCATGGAGAAATCGGCGGGCACAATCTGCATTTTTCCGCTTTCAATCTTCGACATATCCAGAATGTCGTTCAGCAGCCCCAGCAGGTACTGGGAGGTCACGGAGATCTTTTGCAGGCACTGGGTCATTTCCTCCTGGCTCTTCCCCGGGAACAGGGCGATATTGGTCATGCCAATGATGCCGTTCATGGGCGTGCGGATCTCGTGACTCATGCGGGACAGGAAGTCTGACTTGGCCCGAGAGGCAGCATCGTGCTGCCGCTGGCGCAGATAGCCCTGAAGCACGCCGGCCATCTGCCGCAGATCATCCAGAAGGGGCTCTTCCGTTTTCTCCGGCTCCACGCCGGACAGCCACAGGCAGCCCATAAAGTTGTCGTCGTCATACATGGGAAGCAGCGTGCCGCCGTCGGTTCTGCCGAACAGGAAGGGCGCGAGCACCGTCTCCGCCTCCTGCGGCGTATAGGGGCACAGCTTCCGGTGGGCAAACCAGTCCTCCAGCCGCTCCAGCTGCTCCTGCGTAAAGAAGCTGACCCTGGTTTCCGGCGCTTTGGAATCTCCGAAGTGCCAGTATTCCAGCGTCGCCGACATGGAGCTCATCCAGAACAGGTTCACCGCCGCCGCGGATGCGCCCAGCCGCTGGGACATCTCCCCCAAAAGCAGATACATCTTGAGGCAGTAGTCCTCCTCGCCACCCAGCAGATTGATGGCCAGATAGGTCATGCTGCTTTCCCGGACGTGATTGGTTGAGGAATACTGGCGCTGACTGATGGGCAGAAGCTCCTTCCGGGCATCCGGGGGCAGCTCCGGGAAGACAATGCAGCTGCGGGCGGGGTTTCCAGCCACATACTGCTGGGCCGTATGGGCCCGGCGCAGCGCTTCCATAATATTCTCCGGTGCGGTCCAGCCGGACACGCCGGCGCAGACCGGAAGCTCCAAAAGCTGCTTTGGGAATACCGCCTGAATGCGGGATATCAGCTCCCTTGCCCGAAGCTCCGCGTATGCCTCCTCCTTCTCGGGGAGCCAGTAGATAAACTCGTTGCCGTTCAGGCGCAGGCAGTGCATCCCCTGGGCGCACCGCAGGGACGGTCCAAGCTCCTGCAGCAGCATCTGAACGAAGGTCGGCCCGTTTTTCACCTGCAGCCGTGTCAGCTCCGGCAGGCACAGCGAAATCACCGCGCCCTTTCCGCAGCAGGCTGTCTGCTCCTGAAGCAGGCGCATACCGTTTTCCAGCGAGTGCACACCGGTCAGGCCGTCAAAGGCATTCTGTCTCCGGCGCAAAGCCTCCGCCTGCTTTTCCTCGTCGATGTCACGCAGAGAACACACCAGCCGGGAGGCGGTTCCGTCCGGCTCCCGCAGAACGCGTCCGTAGAAAGCCTTCCACCGGAAGTCCTGACCGGGACGGCAGATCCGGAACTCTCCGCGCAGCGTGTCGGACAGGGGCGGGCGGTTCAGCCCTGCGAACAGTCCCCGGACCAGCGCCCGGTCATCCGGGTGGATGTAAGGCTCTGAAAAGAAGCCGTACTCCCCGGCAGGGCAGTCCCAGCGTCCGTTCAGATTGGGAACGTTCATAATACCCACGGTTTTGCTGAAAACATCGTAGGTGAAGAAGCTGTCATTGGTATTTTCCAGCGCCACCCGGTAGCGGGACGCCTCCTCCTGCAGGGTGCGCTCCGTGACTTTCTGCTTTTCAAAAAGTTGATTGACCACATTGTAGATGCCGTCGATCTCGGAAATATTGGATTTTTGATAGTCGGCAAGGCCCCGGGCGCCTTTGCTGATGGCGGCAATCAAATTCAGGATCGGGTCCGTCAGATGCTTGACCAGCATGTAAATCGCCACCACCGTGAACAGCAGGCCAAAGAGTACCGCGCCAATGATCCACACATAGGTGCTCTGTCCCATGCCGAACAGCTCACTGTGGGTCTTCAGCTCCAGCAGCACCCAGTTACAGTTGGAATAGGGTGCGTTACTCTCGTACAGCTTCAGCTGACACTGGCTGGCGTAGATTTTATCACCGCCCAGCAGAAGATTGTCCAGCCGGGACAGGTTGTCGTATTTTGTGGAGGAAAGGCGGATGTTGTCCTCGCACAGCACCAGACTGGCCAGCTGACCGTCACCGGTCAGGGGGCGCACAGACCCGTCAGGCCGCTCAATGGCGATCAGATAGCTGGCTTCACCCTGCCTGCTCTCGCCGAAGGTGAAAAACTGGCGATTCAGCACCTGCAGGGAAATTTCCACGCCGAACACGCCGTAGACCTGTCCCTCATAGCGCAGCGGGATGGAGTAGGCAATGGATCTGTAGCCGCTGACCGCGTCGCCTTCCAGGTAGAAGGGCTCCGACCAGTAGCCCAGCATGGCGGTTTCCGCCTCCGGGTTTTCCCGGGCGGCCCGCCATGGCTCATAATAAAAGGCGTCCTCAGTTCGGACTCCCTGTCCCTTCATGGCGAAGTTGGTGGTCCAGTCGCTGCACAGGGCAATCCCCATCTCCCGTGCCAGCCGGGTGCTGCACCGGGACATCTGCAAATCCGAATTGTCCGTGGTCTGGGTATAGGGGTCGGAATCCCGCACATAGAAGCCGGTGACGGAGGCCGCTTCCTCCGGATCTCCCAGAGCCGTCAGGAAGAAAAAGCCGCTGGTGTCACTGCTGCGGGTCTGCCGCAGACAGATGGGGAACATCAGAAGCGCAAGCTCTTGCTGCCGTTTCGGAGAAGCGTTGAGCTGTTCCAGTGTCAGCCTGTTTTCAGACAGGTACGCCTCCAGCGCCTCCGTAAGCTCCGCTTCGCACTGGCCCACACCGGCCCAGCGCTGAAGCATCTGAACCTCCAGCTGGGTGCGGCGGTTCTCCACGTCCTTCTCCAGAGTTTCCACGGAAGCCTTTTGAATGGCGCCAATGGTCCCCCGGAAGACGATGATTCCCAGAATAATGGAACTCTGCACCAGCATCAGCACAATCAGCGGTATCAGAAACAGTCGGAATATTGACTTTTGGGATGGTTCCTTTTTCATGTTCTTCATTGGGCAGCCGCCTCGGACAGGCGCTGCGTGAACTCCTTATACCAGGTTTCAAAGGCTTCGTCACTGATGTACTTCTTCAGGGCCTCCGCTTTGGAGGCGCCGGATGCCACCGCTTCCTGAACGGCCTGAATATCTGCCGCGGCCTTGTCCGACAGGCCGTCCCGAATTTCCAGCAGCTCCTGCCCCAGCTGACGGGAGCCGATGTAGAAGTAGTTCGCCACAGCGTCCCGCCCGTAGAAGGCATCGGGAATCTCCGGGGGGCAGGCTGTCCGTCCACTCATAGTAGGTTTTCGACACCTGCACCACGCCCGTCTCCAGCTGGGAAAGCTCTGCGCCGGTGGCGGCGGCAAAGGTATCCCAGTCGGTTTTGTTGCGCATCATGATTTCCGTGGATTTTGCCATCGGGAAAATGACCAGCGCGCCGTCCGGGCCAATGCGTCCCTCGTTTACATAATCCGGAAGATGGGCGCTCAGCTCCTCCTCGGTGAAGTAGGCGGACGGTTCGTCAGTTTCCCGCTCTTCGCCAACTGATAGGCGGTGTCGGCGTAGGACGAAAACATCTCCGGCATCGGCTTCGCGCCCACCTTCTCATTCAGAGAGTTGGAGGCTGCCGTTTCCAGGTCTGTGACGGAGCCCTTGCTGTAACACAGATGCCCTTTTCCTTGCCCACGGTACTGTTAAATTCTTCCGCCTGTGCGTCAAAGGCCGCCATCTGGGGGCCGTTATAGTAATGCCATACCGTCAGATTCACGGGGTTGCCGGGGCTGTAGAGGGGTGCCTTCTTCCCGCAGCCGCCCAAAAGCAGTCCAGCCGCCAGCACGCCAGCCAGCAGCAGCGCGCCGGCCCGTTTTCCATGGATCCCTTTCATCGCACATCCGCCCCTCTCTGCAAAAAAGCTGCTGTTTTGTTCATTGTATCACAGCATATTCCATTTTACCAGAGGGAATCCGACAAATATTACAAGTCACGCGACAAATTGTAATTTGGCGGCACCATTGCGTAGGGGGAACGATACCGAGCGGTTCCCAATGGTGTGGCGAATATAGAAAGCCTACGCACGCATTGCCCGCAGGGGCATCCCCGCAATTTATCCCCCCTGTTGGAAGTCCGGTATAAACCCGGCGTCCGCCGACTCAGCCTCCTGGGTAAAGCCCTCCAGGCGGTTTAAATACATCCAGCTGAGCACCGCCTCATACTCGTCCTCTGTCACCCGGCGGTCAAAAGGCGCGGCAAGGCCGCCCATGGGGGTGTACTGCCGCATAAGGCTCACCAGCACCTGCCCGGGGGCGAAGTTCTCCCCAATCCAGTCCAGCACCCGCAGGGAGTTCTCCACCTGTCCCGGCAGAATCAGATGCCGGATAATCGTGCCCCGCACCATTTTGTCCCCGCTCCATCGGGGCCTTCCCGTCTGCCGCACCATCTCCCGGATGGCCCCGCAGGCCGTGGGAAAATAGTCCGCCGCCCCGGATAGGCTCTCCCCCAGCGTGGAATCGGCATACTTAAGATCGGGCAGATAGATGTCCACCTTTCCCTCCAGTTGCCGAATCGTCTCCGCACGCTCGTAGCCGCCGCAGTTGTACACCACCGGAACCGGCAGCTTTGGGGTCAGAGCGGACAATATGGTAGGGAGGAACTGGGTTGGGGTCACAAGATCGATATTTTCCGCCCCCTGTGCGATCAAATCCTCAAAAATCCGCCGCAGCCCTTCGCTGTCCACAGGCGTACCGGTGGGACCGCCGCTGATGGCGGCGTTCTGACAGTATCTGCACCCCAGCGTACAGCCCCCGAAGAACACCGCCCCGCTGCCGCCGCTGCCGGCGAGGGCAGGCTCCTCCCACCTATGGAGCATGGTTTTGGCCACCAGCGCGGTATCCGGACAGCCGCAGAAGCCCCGTTCCCCAGCGGTACGGTCAACGCCGCAACTCCGGGGGCACAGCTCGCAGAGAGAATAGTCCATAAAAACACATCCTTTGCGCGTATCATATCAGTTTTCGCGTTTTTTCTCAACCCCCGGCTTTACCTTTGGAGGATTTTGTGGTAGACTACAACATAAATAAATGCAAAATGAATGTGTCCGAAATACGGGCAATTAAGGAGAAATCCATGGAAATACGTCTTGCAACCGTCCGGGAGATTCCCGGAATGATTGATTTGCTGCTTCAGGTGGGGGAAGTCCACCACAAAATTCGCCCCGACCTGTTCCGCGCCGGGGCGCAGAAATATGACGAAGCCGCTCTCGCGGAGTTGCTGAAGGACCCCAACCGCCCGATTTTTGTCGCCGTGGAGGATGGGGTTCTGCTGGGCTACTGCTTCTGCATCGTGGAAATCACCAAAGATCACCCGGTGCTCATGGATCAGAAAAGTTTGTACATCGACGACCTGTGCGTAGACGAAAACACCCGGGGGAAACACGTTGGTTCGGCGCTGTATGACTACGCCGTCCACTACGCGCGGGAAATCGGCTGCGACACCGTCACCCTGAATGTCTGGTGCGGAAACGACAGCGCCATGGCATTCTACGAAAGCCGGGGTTTGAAGCCCCGGAACATTCACATGGAGGCAAAGCTGTAATGCTCGTTAAGAACCAAGTTTACGAAGCCACCGTCACCGACTACACCGCCGAAGGGCAGGGCGTCGCCCATGTGCAAGGGTGCGCCGTATTCCTGCCCAACGCCATTGCCGGGGAGCGGGTGCGGCTGCGCATCGAAAAAGCCCAGAAAACCTGGGCGGCGGGAAAAATCGTGGAAATTCTCGAAAAGTCCCCCCACCGGGTGAACCGGGAATGCCCTGTCGCCAAGCTCTGCGGCGGCTGCGATTTCTGGCACATGGACTACGCCGAGGAAACCCGGCTGAAAGCGGAGCGGGTGAAGACCTGTCTGAACCGGCTGGCAGGGGAAGCCCTGACGGAGGTGCCCATTCTCGCCGCCCCCGACTGCCACGGCTACCGAAACAAGGCCCAATACCCCGTGGCGGCAAAAAAAGGCCGCGCCTATGCCGGTTTTTTTCGGGCCGGCACCCACGATGTGGTGGAAAACCGGCGGTGCCTGATTTTGCCGGAGGAAACCGATGCCGTCAAGGATGCGGTTATGGATTATGTCAACCAATTCCGGGTATCCGTCTACAACGAATC
>JALFAD010000023.1 GCA_022772525.1 Clostridiales bacterium | reverse complement strand
TGTGGCGATGATGGACTGGATGCGGTGCATATTGGAGGCGAAGGTGGTGACGATGATTCTCTGGTCGCAGTTGCGGAACTGGCGGTCAAGGCTTTCCGCCACCAGATTTTCGCTGGGAGTATAGCCGCTGCGCTCCACGTTGGTGGAGTCGGACAGCATGGCAAGCACGCCCTGCTTTCCCAGCTCTCCCAGACGAGCAAGATCCATCATGCCGTCCTTGGCGGTGGGGTCGATTTTGAAGTCGCCGGTCATGACCACGGTGCCCACAGGGGTGTGGATGGCGAAGGCCACAGCATCGGCGATGGAGTGGTTCACATGAATGAACTCCACCTGAAAGCACCCGGCCTTGACCACGTCGCCGGGCTTGTGGGTGACGAGCTTGACCTTGTCCGCCAGCTTATGCTCCTCCAGCTTGAGCTTAATCAGGCCGTTGGTCATGGCGGTGCCGTGGATGGGGCAGTTCACCTCCCGCATGGCGTAGGGGATGGAGCCGATGTGGTCCTCGTGACCGTGGGTGATGAAGAAGCCCCGCAGCTTCTTCTGGTTGGCAACCAGATAGGAAAAATCCGGAATCACCAAATCCACGCCGTACATATCCTCCTCGGGGAAGCCTACGCCGCAGTCTACAACGATCATGTCCTTGCCGTATTCCAGCACGGTGATATTCTTGCCGATCTCATCCAGACCGCCAAGAGGGATAATCTTCAGTTTTCCAGCCAAAACAATACTCCTTTCAATTTCCGCAAAGAGGTTCTTCGCGGTGTTTGTATCCAAAATGGACAACACAAGCAAGCAGCCGCATTCCACAGCACGAAGGCCCTGAATCGCCATCGCCGGGGAAAACGCCTGCAATGTATTTTTGTCTTCCTGTGCGCAAACGCGCGGTGTTTGTTTCCGGAAAAGCCCGACCCGGAAAACGTCAACGATAGTATAGCACAAAAAAACGCAAAAGTATACAGAAATTTATAAAGCCTTTTTTACGAAATCTCGGAAAAGTAGTTGCGGGATTTGGTGGGATTTGCTATAATGAAAACCTACTATGGATTTCTATGCTTAAAGGAGGCGGCTGACAGATGAACAGAAAGCTGGACAGGCTCTTAAAGCCCGGCATGGGCGTGTACTTTTTCGTGATGGCTGCCTTCTGCGCGGCGGCGCTGCTGGAAGGCCACTACTGGATGGCGGCAGTGGAAACCACCGTGACGCTGGTGGTGTTCATGCTGTATGTGATGAACCGGAACCGCCGGGGCAGGCAGCTGCAGCGCTATATTCAGTCGGTGTCCAACACTCTGGAAGCCACCTCTCAAGGGGAAAGTCCGTTGCCTGCGGTGCTCATCCGGCTGGGCGACGGGGTCATTATCTGGGCCAACCATCGCTTCAGTGAGCTGACCGGCTATGCTGACACCATGATGGAGCAGCAGCTGGAGGAGGTTCTGCCGGACTTTCCGCTGGACTGGCTGGAATCCGGAAAAACCGAAAGCCCTCAGGACGCTTCTCTCGGCGCCCGGCGTTACCGGGTCTACGGGACCACCGTTCGGGCGGAGGACAGCCGGGGCACCATGCTGGGAGTGCTGTACTTCAGCGACCTGACGGAGCTGTACCAGATTCGGGACGAATACATCCGCTCTCGTCCGGTCATTTCCATTATCCTCATTGATAATTATGAGGAGCTGACAAAGAACCTGACGGAAAGCGCCATTTCCAACATGAACGCCAAGCTCAACGACGCCATCACCCAGTGGACGGACGGCTACAACGGCCTGCTTCGGAAGCTGGAACGGAACCGCTTCCTGTTCATCTTTGAAAAGCGGGACTTGCAGCGGGCGGTGAACGACAAATTCTCATTGCTGGAAAGCATTCATGAGATTACCAATCCCTCCGGCCTGCCGGCGTCTATCTCCATCGGTCTGGGCGTAGACGGCGCGAATTTTGAGGAGGGCTACGATTTCGCGGCCCTGAGCATTGAAATGGCCCTGAGCCGGGGCGGCGATCAGGCGGTGGTGAAGGACCGCTTCAATTTCAGCTTCTACGGCGGACGGAACCGGGAGGCGGATTACCGCAGCAAGGTGCGTTCCCGTGTCACCGCCAACTCTCTTATGGAGCTGATCGGGCAGAGCGGGCATGTGTTCGTCATGGGCCACAAGAACGCCGATCTGGACGCCGTGGGCGCTGCCATGGGCGTGTGCTGCCTGTGCAGGAAGCGGGGTAAACGGTTCAGCATCGTCATCGACACAGAGAAGAACGCGGCTCCTAAGCTGATTTCCCAGATCCAGGCGGAGCCCCAGTACCGGGAAGCATTCATTTCCGGTCAGGATGCCCTCCTGATGGCAGATAACCGCAGTATTCTGATTGTGGTGGATACCAACCGCCCGGATCAGGTGGAGTGTCAGCCGCTGCTCGAAGCCATTACCAAGGTCTGCGTCATCGACCATCACCGCCGGGCGGCAGATTATATTAGTCCCGTAGTGGTGAACTTTCACGAGCCTTACGCCTCCTCCACGGCGGAGCTGGTGACGGAGCTGCTGCAATACGCGGTGGAGAAGAACGACGTGCTGCCCATCGAGGCCAAGTCCCTGATGGCAGGCATCTGTCTCGACACCAAGTTCTTCAACGTCCGCACCGGTGAGCGCACCTTTGAAGCGGCGGCGGCCCTGCGGCGTCTGGGCGCGGATACCACCGAGGTCAAACTCCTGCTGCAAAACGACTTCCAGGACACCATGACCAAGTACCAGATCATCAAGTCCTCCCGGCTCTACCGGCAGGAAATTGCCATTGCCGCCCTGAATACCCCCACCAGCCGGATATTGGCTGCTCAGGCGGCTGACGAACTGCTGAACATTTCCGGCATCACCGCGTCCTTCGTACTGTACCCGGACGGGGATCAGGTGATCATTTCCGCCCGAAGCATCGGCTCTGCCAACGTGCAGATGATTCTCGAGCCTTTGGGCGGCGGCGGCAACACCGCGACCGCCGGGGCGCAGGTGAAGAACGCCACCGTCAAGGACACCCTTGACCGGCTGGTGGAATCCATCGACCGGTTCTACGAAGAATAAGGCGTGATATAGATACAAGATACGGAGATACAAGATACAAGACATCTTCCGTAGTTCCCCCTATCTTGTATCTCGTATCTCATATCTTGTATCTAAATCTTAAGGAGATTTTATCATGAAGGTTATTTTATTGCAGGACGTAAAAGGCAAGGGCAAGAAGGGGCAGATGATTGAGGTTTCCGACGGCTACGCCCGGAACTTCATGCTGCCGAAGAAAATGGCCATTGAGGCTACCCCTGACGCCATCAACACCATGCGCATGAACGACAAGGCCACCCAGGAGCGCATTGCCAAGGAGAAGGCGGAGGCGCTGGCGGTTTCCAAGCAGCTGCGGGAGCTGACCGTCACCGTCGTTGCAAAGGGCGGCGGAAACGGACGGCTGTTCGGCTCCATTACCAACGCGGAAATTGCAGACGCTTTGGAAAAGAAGACCGGCATCAAGCTGGACAAGCGGAAGATCGTCATTTCCGATGCCATCAAGAACGTGGGCACCTATACCGTGACCTGCAAGCTTGGCTATGAGATCACCGCGCCCCTGACTGTGAAGATCGAGGAAGCATAAACGCTTTTGTAGGGCGGAGTCATGACTCCGTCCTACGAACGACTATAATTTCAGGAAAGGAGAATGTGACATGGATGAAGAACTGCTGTCCCGGCAGCCGCCTCAGTCGCTGGAAGCGGAGCAGGCAGTGCTGGGCTCCATTCTGATCGACAGCCGCTGCGTCACCGATGTGGTGGGGCTGGTGAAGCCGGAGGATTTCTACCTCCAGCAGAACCGGGAGATCTATGAGGCTATCTATACCATGTTCAACTTCTCCCAGACCATCGACCCGGTGACGGTGCTGGACAAGCTGAAGGAGCTGGGCTATCATCACGACAATTCCCGGGACTACATTCTGCAGCTCATGGAGATCACCCCCACGGCTGCCAATGTGGTGCGCTACGCGAATATCGTCCGGGACAAGTCCATGCTCCGGGGCCTCAATCAGGCGGCCACGGACATTCAGGAAATGGTGTCGGAGGAAGTGGGCACCCCGGCGGAGATGCTGGAATCGGCGGAAAAGAAAATTTATGCCCTGCGCAAGGGCGAGCGGGGGGACAGCCTGGAGCACATCGGCACCACGCTGCACAAGGTCTTTGACCGCTTAACGGAGCTGGCCCAGTCCGACTCCCTGATCCCCGGCCTGTCCACGGGCCTGCGGGATTTGGATACCAAAATCAACGGCCTGAACAAGTCTGACCTTCTGCTGGTTGCCGCCCGGCCCGCCATGGGTAAGTCCGCCTTTGCCCTGAACATCGGGGTGAATGTGGCGAAAAAGTACAAGAAAACCGTGGCAATTTCCAATCTGGAAATGTCCCGGGAGCAGCTTGCCATGCGCCTGCTTGCCAACGAGAGCTTTGTGGAGCTGCAAAAGCTGGCTACCGGCAAGCTCAGCGATGAGGAGTGGACGAAGCTGTGCATGGCCTCCGCGGCCTTGAGCCAGACGGACATCCGCATTGACGACAACCCCACCGTCACCGTGGCGGACATCAACGCCAAGTGCCGGCGGCTTGACAATCTGGGCCTTGTCATCATCGACTATTTGCAGCTGATGCAGGGTTCCGGCTACGGCAAGAACAACGATAACCGTGTGGTGGTGGTGGGCGAAATTTCCCGCTCGTTAAAGATTATGGCCAAGGAGCTGAATGTCCCCGTCATCTGCCTGAGCCAGCTGTCCCGTGCGGTGGAGAGCCGCACCGACAAGCGGCCCATTCTGTCCGACCTCCGGGAATCCGGCGCCATCGAGCAGGACGCGGACTCCGTCATGTTCCTGTACCGGGACGAATACTATCACGAAAACACGGAAGAAAAGGGCGTTGCCGAGTGCATCGTGGCGAAGAACCGTCACGGCGAAACCGGCGCGGTGAAGCTGCAATGGATCGGTCAGTACCAGACCTTTGCGGACCGGGAGTGGAAGCATGCAGAATAAGCTGCTGAACTTCATCCGGGAGGAGAATCTGATTGTCACGGGAGACACGATTATCTGCGCGGTCTCCGGCGGGGCGGACTCCGTGGCGTTGCTGTTTGCCCTGAATCTGTTGAAGGATAAGCTGAACATCCGGCTGGAAGCGGCCCACTTTAACCACCATCTTCGCGGGGAGGAATCCCGGCGGGATGAAGATTTCGTCCGGGACTTCTGCGCCCGGTATGAGATTCCGCTCCATGTGGGCAGCGCGCAGGTGCAGCCCGGGAAGAAGGGGCTGGAAGCTGCCGCCCGGGACGCGCGGTATGCCTACCTTCAATCGCTGGACGGCAAAATTGCCACGGCCCACACCGCCGACGACAACGCCGAAACCGTGCTGCTGCACCTGATCCGGGGCACCGGTCTGAAGGGCCTTGGCGGCATCGCCCCCCGGATGGGCAAGCTGATCCGCCCCATGCTCTGTGTCACCCGGCGGGAGGTGGAGGGCTTTCTAAGCGAGTGGAATCTTCCTCACGTTGAGGACAGTTCCAATGTTTCCGACGCTTTTCTGCGCAACCGCATCCGCCACCATGTGATGCCGCTTCTGCGGCAGGAAAATCCAAGAATTGGGGAAAATCTGTCCAGAATGGCCTTGCGTCTGCGGCTGGATGAAGAATATCTAGCGCAGCAGAGCGCATTTGAAGAGCTTCCGGATGTTTACACACTGCGGACACTGCCGCCAGCTCTGCGCAGCCGCGCGCTGGAAGCCTTTTTAAAGCGAAACGGCGTTTCGGAACCGGAGGAGGCCCACATCGCTCAGGCGGAAGCGCTGGTGTTTTCCGAAAATCCCTCCGCGAAAGCGGCCTTTCCCGGCGGCGTCACCGTTTCCCGCAGCTATGACCGGCTGACGGTGATTGCGAAACATGGGGATTTAGGGGAGGTCAGCCTGACCTGTCCCGGTTGGGCGGAATTCGGCGGCTTTCGGGTGACCTGCGAACCGGCGGCGGAAATCCGCAATACGGCGGATACCTTCACGGTGTGCCCGGCAGGGACAATGAAACTGCGTTCCCGGAAGACAGGGGACACTTTGCGGCTTCCCGGCGGCAGCAGGAGCCTGAAGAAGCTGCTGATTGACCGAAAAATCCCGGCATCCCAGCGGGACGCGATTCCGGTGCTGTGCGATGACGAGGGGCTTCTGGGTGTATACTCTATTGGCGTAAATTGGAACCGGGCGGCGGCTTCTCTGCCTGCTGTGACGGTTCGTTTTGAAAAAATTCAGGGGGAAAAACAGAATGGATAAGGATATTGAACAGATTCTTCTGTCGGAAGAACAGCTTCAGAATCGAATTCGGGAGCTGGGGGAAATTCTGACCGCCGAATATGCGGACAAGAACCCGGTGATTGTAGGCGTCCTCAAGGGCGTTGTGGTGTTCTACGCTGATATGATTCGCCAAATCAAGGCGCCCTGCCAGCTGGACTTCATGTGGCTGTCCTCCTATTCCGGCGCCAATTCCACCGGAAAGATGCTGGTGCGGCAGGACGTGACCGCCGACATTCAGGGGCGGCACGTGCTGATTTTGGAGGACATTTTTGACACCGGCAACTCTCTGGAGTTCACGGTGAACCATCTGAAGGAGAAGAACCCCGCCTCCATTAAGGTCTGCACACTGCTGGATAAGCCCGAACGCCGCCGCGAAGGCGTGACGCTGCAGGCAGACTATGTGGGCTTTACCATTCCCAACGCCTTTGTGGTGGGCTATGGCCTCGATTACAACGAGAAATACCGGAATCTGCCCTATGTGGGCATCCTGAAGCCGGAAGTATATACAAAGTAAGGAGAACCCAATTGAAAAATCGTAGAATTATCCCGACCATCGTGTATTTGGTGCTGCTGGTGGCGGTCTTTGCCTGGGTCAGCGGGCTGTTCACTCAGAGCCAGGATCAGATACCTTATTCCGAAGTGCTGAAGCTGTTCCAGAACCAGCAGGTCAAGGCCTTTGTGGTGGACGACGATGTAATCACCATGAATCTGTATGAGCCCTACGCCGGGCAGACCACGGTCACGGCAACGCTGGCGGATACCGACCGGTTCCGCGCGGAAATGGATGATCTGTTTGTGGAGCAGCTGAATTCCGGCGTGCTGGAATCCTACCACTTCCGCCCGGAGAGGGGGGCATCCGCCTATGACCTGATTCTGCCTCTGCTGATTGTGGGGCTGGTGCTGTTGTTTGTCTGGGGCTTCATGATGGGCCGGGCCAACAACAATAACCCTCTGAATAATTTCGGCAAGGCCCGCGCCGTTCTGGGCGTGCCGGACGGGAAAAAGGTCACCTTTGCGGATGTTGCCGGGGCAGACGAGGAAAAGGAAGAATTGCAGGAGATCGTGGATTTCCTGAAAAATCCCGAGAAGTTTACCGAGATCGGCGCCCGGATCCCCCACGGCCTGCTGCTGGTGGGCCCTCCCGGCACCGGCAAGACCCTGCTTGCCCGGGCGGTGGCGGGGGAGGCCGGGGTTCAGTTCCTGTCCATCTCCGGCTCGGACTTTGTGGAAATGTATGTGGGCGTGGGCGCCAGCCGTGTGCGCGACCTGTTCGAGCAGGCCAAGAAAATTGCCCCCGCCATCGTGTTCATCGACGAAATCGACGCAGTGGGCCGCAAGCGCGGTTCGGGCTTAGGCGGCGGACACGATGAAAAGGAGCAGACATTGAACCAGCTGCTGGTGGAAATGGACGGCTTCTCCCGCACCGAGGGGGTCATTGTGCTGGCTGCCACCAACCGTCCCGACATTCTCGACCCGGCGCTGCTCCGGCCCGGACGGTTTGACCGGCAGATTCAGGTAGGCCGTCCCGATGTGAAGGGCCGTGAGGAAATCCTCAAGGTGCACGCTAGGGACAAGAAGCTGGACGCTTCCGTGAACCTCAAGACCATCGCCCGCTCCACTGCGGGCTTCACCGGCGCGGACTTAAGCAACCTTCTCAACGAGGCCGCCATTCTTGCCGCCCGGGAAAACCGCCCGGTGCTGAACATGGAGGACTTGAACGAGGCCCTGATGAAGATTACCGCAGGCCCAGCCAAAAAGAGCCGTGTCCAGACCCGGAAGGATCTGAAGGAGACGGCTATCCACGAGGCGGGCCATGCCGTTGCCATGTACCACCTGCCCACCCACGACCCGGTGCGGCATATCACCATCATCCCCCGGGGCCAGTCCCTCGGCTCCACCTGGTCGCTCCCCAAGGATGATTCGTCCAACCTGACCCGAAATGAAATGTACGAGCAGATCATCTCTCTACTGGGCGGACGGGTGGCGGAGGCCCTGTTCATCGGGGACATTTCCGTGGGCGCGTCCAACGACATTGACCGGGCCACCAAGCTGGCTCGGGATATGGTGGCCCGCTATGGTATGTGCGAGAAGCTGGGCACCGTTTCCTATTTGGACGGCGGCGAGGTATTCATCGGACGGGACTACCAGACCACCAAGAGCTACTCGGAGAAGGTTGCAGGCACCATCGACGACGAGGTCAAGGCCCTGATTGACCGGGCTTATGCCCACTGCAAGAACATCCTGACGGAGAATGCCGACAAGCTGAACGCGGTCGTGGATTTCCTGATGGAGCACGAATCCATGACCGGCGAACAGTTTGAAGCCATCATGGAGGGCAAGCCCGTGGGAGACGCTTCCACCACCGCCATGTTCGACGGCTTTGAGGAGCCGGAAAACACGGAGAATGCACAATAAGATACGCCCCTGCCAAGAACTGGCAGGGGCGTTCGCTCATTTCTGATAGAAGTCCTGAAGTAGCTCAGCCAACCTTTCCGGCATTTCCAGATTGACCTCATGTCCAGCACCTGGAACGATTTCCAGCCGGGCAGAGGGGATATGTTCAGCCAGTTCTTCGGACACACGCCTGTTGGCTGCATCCTTTTCCCCACAGATGACTAGCGTCGGTCAGGAAATCCCGGATAGAGCGCCGCTGAAATCCAGCTCCGTCATGCTTGCGCACAGGGAAATCATGTCCTCCTTTGAAAACCCGGTTTGCGCAAACATCCCCTTCGGCATCAGACGGAACAGACTGTTTTGAAGGCGCAGGGTGCGCTTTGGCATACGGTACTGGGCGGCAATGAGCACGAGAGAGCGAACCTTATCCGGGTGTTCCAGCGTATAATTCAGTGCCAGCACGCCGCCCAGCGACAGCCCGCACAGATTGATCTTTCCCTCAGCGGCATCGAATTCATCTGCTAAAGCGCGGTACAGACCGGCGTAGGTGACAGGCTTACCGGCTGCGAACGCGGGAAGATTTGGACAATCGGCATTCTTGATACCCAGTTCTTCTATGACCCGGTTCCAGCTTTCGGGAGTCTGACCCAGACCGTGCAGGAATATATGTTCCATTGAAAGTCCCTCGAACGGCAGTTCAGATCGCGTACAGCAGCACCGCGAAATATTGCAGCACCGCGCCGAGAACCACAAAAATGTGGAACACCGAGTGCATCCACTTCTTGGTCTTGCCCAGCCCGTAGAGCACGGAGCCCACGGTGTAGGCAATGCCGCCCAGAAGCAGCAGCAGGAAGCCCGGCACCCCCATGGCTTCCAAGGTCTGCTTGGCGAAGGGAATCACTGCCCAGCCCATGCCGATGTAGCAGGCCATGGAGAAGACGCTGTACTTTTTCAGGTCAATGGCAGTCAGCGTGCAGGCCAGAAACGCCAGCGCCCATTCAAAAATCAACAGCCCCCAGCCCAGCGCCGGGTGGGCGGGCCGGATGGCGGACAGCACCACGGGGGTGTAGGTTCCGCAGATCAGGAAATAAATGGTGCAGTGGTCGATGACCTGCATCACCTTTTTGCTCATGCCGGGCTTCAGGCCGTGGTAGACGCTGGAAATGGTGAACATGGTGATGAAGGTGGTGCCGTAGATGGTGCAGCTGACGATGCCGTAGTAGTTCTGATTCAGGGCGGCCCGCACCACGCAGGTCAGAAGAACGATG
>JALFAD010000076.1 GCA_022772525.1 Clostridiales bacterium | reverse complement strand
CCTTCCCCCTCGGGGGAAGGTGGCCGAGCGTAAGCGAGGTCGGATGAGGGGAACCCCGGCAGTAGAATCAGCTTGTTTTCCCCTCATCCGTCAGAAATCAAAGATTTCTGCCAACTATTGAATTGTGGTATGATTGCCACTGGCAATCATTCAGATTATCATTCGCTGCGCGGAGCACCACCCCCAGGGGGAATCTTAGTGAGATAAATTCCCCTTTAGCTGTTTTTTGACGCAGCCCGGTCAATTCCAAAATAAGGTTGTGAACCATGTTTTTACCCAAAAATATACAAAATTGTATCGATTTATTAGAAGCTTCCGGTTTTTCCGCCTACGCTGTAGGGGGGTGTGTCCGGGATGCCTGTCTGGGGCTGCAGCCCCATGACTACGACCTGTGCACCGGCGCATTGCCCGCGCAGACCGAGGCGGTCTTCCGGGATTTCCGGCTGGTGCTTGCCGGGGAAAAGCACGGCACCGTCACCGTGATTACAGAGGACGGCCCGGTAGAGATCACCACTTTCCGCACGGAGGGGGGCTACCGGGATAACCGGCACCCGGACTGGGTGAAATTCGTGCCGGACATTGAGGGGGATCTTGCCCGCCGGGACTTCACCGTCAACGCCATGGCCTACTCTCCAAAGCGGGGCTTTGCCGACCCCTTCGGCGGGCGGGAGGATCTCCGAAATCACGTTTTGCGGGCTGTCGGCGACCCGGAAGCCCGATTCCGGGAGGATTCCCTGCGGATTTTGCGGGGGGTGCGGTTTGCCGCCCGGTTTGGCCTGACCCCGGAGGAGCACACCATGCAGGCCATGCTTTCTCAGGCGGGGCTGATGGAAAATCTGGCCCGGGAACGGGTATTTGAAGAATTATGTAAACTTCTTTTGGTGGCAAAGGCGGAGGACATCACCCGGTTTGCCCCGATTCTGGCGGCGGTGATTCCGGAGCTGGCCCCCATGATCGGCTTCGACCAGCACAGCCCCCACCACGCCTACGACCTCATCACCCACACCGCCCATGTGGTGGAGGGGGTTCCGGCGGAACTGCCCCTGCGCTGGGCGGCCCTGCTCCACGACACGGGCAAGGTAACGACCTTTACGCTGGACGCCACGGGCCGGGGCCATTTTTACGGTCACGCAAGGGACAGCGCCGCCATCGCGGATGCCGTCCTTCACCGCCTGAAAGCGCCCACTGCCCTGCGGGAGGAGGTCGTGACCCTGATTGGACGGCATATGACCCGGCTCCAGCCGGACAGGAAATTCCTGCGCCGTCTGGTGTCGAAATACGGCTTTCCCTTGGTGGAAGCACAGCTTGCCCTGCAGCAGGCGGACATGGGCAGCAAGGGCACGGCTGAGGATAACGGCAGCGCGGTGTTTGCCGAAACAAGGCGGCTTCTCGCGGATTTGAAGGCCGAGGATGCCTGCCTGAGCCTGAAGAATCTGGCAGTCAACGGGAATGACCTGATGGCTCTGGGTTTTCAGGGGAAGGCCATCGGCGCCTGCCTGAACCAGCTGCTGGAACTGGTCGTCGAGGAGCGGCTGCCCAACGAAAAAAGGGCCCTGCTGGATTGCGCCGCGGGGCTTGACAGGAGATAACCTATGAAAAAGAAACTGCTTGCACTGTTTTTTGCCCTTTCCCTGCTGCTGTGCGGCTGTGCGGAGGTTCTGCCCGCCGAGACAACCGTCTCCGGGAAGGGCCTGACCGTCCAGTTCCTCGACGTGGGACAGGCGGATTGTGCGCTTTTGTCGTGCGATGGGGAGTATCTGCTCATTGACGGCGGCAACCGGGACGACAGCCAGCTGGTGGTGTCCTTCCTGGAACAGCAGGGCGTACAGGAGCTGTCCGCCGTGGTGTGCACCCACGCCCATGAGGACCATGTGGGCGGCCTGCCCGCCGTGCTGGCGGTGTATCCCACGAAAGCTGTGTACGCCCCCACAAAGACCTATTCTTCCAACATTTTCGATAAATTTGTCTACTACACCGACCAGCAGGGGCTGGAAATCACCATTCCAGCCCCCGGCGACCAATTTTCGCTGGGGCAGGCGGAGGTCACGGTGCTGGGGCCGGTAAAATCCTACGCCGAGGCCAATAATACCTCCATCGTCCTGCGGGTGGACTACGGCGAAACCGTCTTTCTCTTCACCGGTGACATGGAGACCGACGCGGAAAATGACATGCTGGACTACTGGGAGGGCCGGTTAGACTGGCAGGCCGATGTTCTGAAGGTGGGCCACCACGGCTCCAACACCTCCACCGGCTACCGCTTCCTAAACGCGGTCAACCCGGCGTACGGGGTCATCAGCGTGGGGAAGGGCAATGACTACGGTCACCCCCACAAAGAGCCACTGTCCCGGCTGCGGCAGGCGGGGGTCACCATTCTGCGCACTGACGAGTTGGGCGCCATTCAGGCCGTTTCCGATGGGAAGGAAGTCACCTTCACCTGGGCCAATCAGTCCGCAGCTCCCGAAAACGCGGAAGCGGCGGAGCAGGTGTTCATCGGCAACAAAAACTCCAAAAAGTTCCACGCTCCGGACTGCAAGAACCTGCCCGCCGAGAAAAATTCCGTGGAATTTTCCTCCTATCAGCAGGCCATCGACGCGGGGTACACTCCCTGTGGAAGCTGCCTTGGGTAAAGTGTAAAGAGTGGAGAGCGAAGTATTTTCACTCCACTCTCCGCTCTTAATCAGTGTGGCATAAATACGTTGATATCCACGTTTCCCTGAATTCCGGGCACCTTCCCGCTGCTGGTCCACTGCCACATTTCCACCTTCCAGGGGTAGGTCATGCGATCCTGATACAATGCCAGCCAGAAGGGGTAGTCCTCCAGCTCGCTGAGGTAGTACAGGTTCTCCGACTGGTGCCAGTTGAAATACACCATAGGCTGGTAGCCCATTTTTTTCATCTGTCCGCAGAAGTGGAGCTGAATGTCCGTCAGGGTCCGGGCATCCATGTTTTTTGTGCGGGCGTCCTCGGCGGGTATCTCCCAGTCCAGCACCAACGGCATGTCCAAATCCACATCCGCCAGCATATTCAGCATGAACTGGATCTCCTCGTCCGTTTCCTTGATGTCCAGCGCCTGAGAGAAAAAATAGGCGCCGATTTTCAGGCCCGCTTCCTTCGCCGCCTGCAAATTCTTTTTGGCATACTCGTCCTCCACCAGCTTGCCGCTGCCGTAGCCCCGGTAGCCCAGACGGATGATGGCAAACTCGATGCCGGATTTTTTCACCGCCGCCCAGTCAATGTCCCCCTGATGGGCGGACACGTCCACGCCGGGACTGCTGTCTACATTCTGAAGCAGCAGATAATTATGGCGGTTATACTGGAAATCATACCGACCATAGGGATTCCGGTCTGGCGGGATGGTGGGGTTTTCCGGCTCTGTCTCGGAAATCGTCGGCTCCAGAATCACTTCCTCCTCCGGTTCCGTCTGCCGGATGTACTGCGCCTTCGCCGTTTCCGGATCCTCGTCCCGGAACATATAGGGAAGGCTCAGAACCAGCACCGCAATCAGCAGCGCCGCCGCGACTGCCGCCACGATGCCCATGAGGGCCTCCGGGCGCATCCTTCGGGAGCGGGCGCGCAAATCCTCGAGCACCGCTTCCTCCTCGGGATAATCGTCCTCTTCCTCAAAATCAAAATCTTTCTTTTCGTTTTCCGGCAGCTTCAATAAATTCACGGTCACTGCCCCCTTTCAAAGTTCGCTTCCTTCCGACACAGTATACCATAGTTTCCCCCATTCGCCAAGGGGATAATTCCTCTTAAATAAATCTTAAACAATCCGTAAACTTTCCCCGCCGAATGTTGCATTCCGTCTGTTTTGCAATATAATATGTGGTAAACGCGAATATTTCTTAACCGGGTGATTTCTATGAATGGCATTGGCAGCTGGCTGCGGCAGCTCTCCGCGCGGCTTTCCGCGCTTCTGCGGGGTTTTATGGCAGGGCGCTACGGCACGGACAAACTGAATATGGTAATCCTGAGCGTAGGTCTGGCGGTGAGCCTGCTGTCCGTCATTTTCCGCTATCCGCCGATAAATCTTCTGCTGGTGGTGCTGAGCTATGGACTGATGATCTGGGCCATCTTTCGCACTCTGTCCCGGAACACCTACAAGCGGTATCAGGAGAACCGGAAGTTTTTGCAGGTAATCAATCGGCTGAAGGACCGGCACAACCGCTATTTTGACTGCCCCAAGTGCCGTCAGATGGTGCGGGTGCCTCGTGGGAAGGGAAAAATTTCCATTACCTGCCCCCGCTGCCACGAAAAATTCATACGAAAGACGTAAAACACCCCGGTGTGGTTGAAAACCACGCCGGGGATTTTCGTTCTCAAAGTACCATCAGCAGGGTTCCGGCGGTAATCAGGGCCGCGCCGGCGATGGATTTCCACGTGAACTTCTCGTGGAGAAACGCAAAGGCCAGCACCAGCGTGAACACCACGCTGAGCTTGTCCACAGGCACCACCTTTGAAGCATCCCCAATCTGCAAAGCCCGGTAGTAGCACAGCCAGCTGGCTCCCGTGGCAAGGCCCGACAGAATCAGAAACAGCCAGCTTTTCCGGCTGATGCTCCCGATGCCGCCCTGGGCATCTGTCAGGAACACCATGCCCCAGGCCATGACCAGCACCACTCCGGTACGGATGGCGGTGGCGAGATTGGAGTTCACCCCGTCAATACCCACCTTGGCAAGAATCGAGGTCAGCGCCGCGAATACGGCAGAACCCAGCGCCAGAACGAACCACATAAAAACACATCTTCTTTCTATAAATCCTCAACTTCTACCATTTCCTCTCTCAGTTCGCTGCGGCGGACCAAGTAGCGGCGGATGGCAAACAAGCCCGCGATGCAGGCAATGCAGGCCACGTTGCTCCAGGGGTCGTCATGGCTCAGCACCACATGGCGGGTAATAGCCACGGTGAGCACCTCCAGAATATTGGCGGGAGTGGTATCGATGAGCATTCGCACAAATTCCAGGCCCACCACAATGGTCAGAATGTGATGCAGCATGGTCTCCACGTTCCCGAAATATCCGGCCCCGGACAAGACCATATGATAAAGCTCCAGCGCAAGCGAGCCCAGCAGGGCGAGGATGGTCATTACCGCGATGAACCGCTCGATGTAGTGCAGCACCCAGCGCAGGGTGTGGTCCATGACGCTGTCCCGGTGAACCGCCTTGTCGATTTTCTCCTGAATCTTCGGATTGTCGGAATGGGGGATTTTGTTGCTCATAGATAAGCCTCCTTATGGGGGATTTCATTTTGTATTATAGCGAAAAAAGGCTGAAAAAGCAACGGGGATTTCGTAGGAAATGCAAAATGATGAATGCAAAATTGCGGTGTCCGCCTGGCGGACAATTCTAAATCATTTCAGAAGGAAATCCCCCCATTCTGCATTTTGCATTATTTTTGAAAGTGATTCCGCATTTCCTTCCTTGCCGCCTCCACTTCCAGCTTCAGCTCCCGGGCGGACATCCGCAGCACGCCGCTGTGGAGGCTGGACAGCTGCACCAGCGCGTCGGAGGTCGCCACCCGCACTGCGTAGCTGCCGCCGGTTTCGTAGGCCAGCGCTTGGATGTAGGCGTCCGCCGTCTCGCCCTCTTTGGTATAGACCACCTGAATGTTGTGAAACTGGCACTTTTTCCCGGGATTTCCCTTCTGTTTGTAGCCGTCAAATACCACAACCGTCCGGCATTTGGTGTAGCCCGCGTAGCTGCTGAGAATATCGCACAGCCGCCGTCTCGCGGCGTCCAGATCAGAGCGGGCCAGTTCGGACAGCTCCTCCCAGGCGAAAATAATGTTGTAGCCGTCCACAATCAGGTACCTGTTTTTCGGCGGGGCAACGGTCACTTCCTCGGTAGCCGGGCGGTTCTCCGCTCTGACCCCGTACTGGGGGCGGCGGATGGCGTCAAACTCCCGCTCCATGATGGCTTCCAGCGTCTTGTCCTCAAGGTGCAGGTTCCGGGTCAGAAGCTGGGGGGCTTTTTCCTCCTTCAGGCCGCTCTCCAAATGCATATAGTCTTTGACCTGATTCCATTTCACATTGAAGCCCGCCCCGTGGGCGCAGAATACGGAGTCCGGGGTGTTGTCCAGATCGCCTTCCGGGTCGTAACCACTTTCCATAATGACAGTCTCAGCATTGTGGCAAGGGGCGTAGCCGTGCAGGGAAAGCTGTAAGCGGCCCAGCCCTTGTGTGTATGCCGCGAGGGTCTCGGCATAGTCCTTCACCTCGGCAGCGGGCACCAGCCCCCGGAGGGTAGACAGGCTTCCGGAGGCCTCCGGGGCCTCGAACTGCCCGCCCATGGCCCGGATATCGGTAATGCCCCTGCCGATCTGCTCGGTGGGCGCCGTGAGAACAAAGTCGTACCACGGTTCCAGAAGTACGGATTTCGCCTGCATCAGCCCTTGCCGCACCGCCCGGTAGGTGGCCTGTCGGAAGTCGCCGCCCTCGGTGTGTTTCAGGTGGGCCTTGCCCACCAAGAGGGTAATTTTCATATCCGTAATGGGTGCACCGGTGAGGACGCCCCGGTGGGTCTTTTCCCGTAGGTGCGTCAAAATCAGCTTCTGATAATTCGGGTCCAGTACGTCCGTGGGGCACACCGTGTCAAACACCAATCCGCTGCCCCGGGGCAGGGGCTCCAAAAGCAGATGCACCTCGGCGTAGTGGCGCAGCGGCTCAAAATGGCCCACACCCTCCACGGTATTTTCAATG
Organism: Clostridiales bacterium; assembly: GCA_022772525.1. Lineage (GTDB taxonomy): Bacteria > Bacillota > Clostridia > Oscillospirales > Oscillospiraceae > Faecousia. Next base: position 13,050 of record JALFAD010000076.1, on the reverse strand, counting down.
GTTTCCTTATAAAAAATCCGCCGGTCGTCCAGCTCCACATTCAGGCCGAACCGCTGCTTCACCAGTGCCTGAAAGATTTCCAGCTGCACCCGGCCCATGATCTGCACGTGAATCTGCCCGTTCTCCCACAGGAGCTTCAGCTGGGGTTCTTCTTCCTCCAAAAGCCGCAGCTTTGGCAGCACCACCGCCGGGTCGGCCCCCGCCGGGAGCTTTATCCGGTAGGTCATCACCGGCTCCAATGAGCTTGCTTTGCCCTCCGGCTCCGCCCCCAGCGACTGCCCCGCGAAGGTCTGGGTCAGGCCCGTCACCGCAATCAGCTCTCCCGCTTCCGCGATCTCCGGGGCGGCGAACTTGTCGCCGGAATAGACCCGCAGCTGCAAAACCTTTTCCTCCACCGGTTCGCCCTTTGCGTTTCGATAGGTCAGGGGGGAACGAACCTTCAGACTGCCGCCGGTGATTTTTAACCACGTCAGGCGATTGCCCTGAGAATCCCGGGAAATTTTGTAGACCTTTGCCGCGAATTCCGGCGGATATTCTTTTTCCGGGGCGTATAGATCCAGAATCTCCAGCAGTTTTTCCACGCCCTCCAGCTTCAGTGCGGAGCCGAAGCAGCAGGGAAACAGCTTTCGTTTTTCAATCAGGCCCCGCAGATTCCCCGCCGTCACCGTGCCGGTTTCCAGATAGGTTTCCAGCAGCGCCTCGTCGCACAGGGCGGCGTTTTCCGCGATTTTCTCAAAATTCTCCCCGAAATCCACGCAGCCGGGGGAAAGCTCCCGGCGCAGGGCTTCCAGAAGTTTCCCTTTTTCCACCGTTGGCAAATCCATTTTGTTGACGAACAGGAAGGTGGGCACGCCGTAGCGTTCCAGCAGTCGCCACAAGGTCAGGGTGTGGGCCTGCACCCCGTCGGTGCCGCTGACGACCAGCACCGCGCAGTCCAAAACCGGAAGGGTGCGCTCCGCCTCCGGGGCAAAGTCCACATGGCCCGGGGTGTCCACCAGCGTAACACGCCGGTGGGCCGTTTCCAGCAGGGCCTGCTTGGAAAAAATGGTGATACCCCGGGAGCGTTCCAGCGCGTGGGTATCAAGAAAGGCGTCCTGATGATCCACCCTGCCCAGCACCCGCCGGGCTCCCGCCGTATATAGAAGCGCCTCACTCAGCGTTGTCTTTCCCGCGTCCACATGGGCCACAAGCCCACAATTCAGGGGGCGTTTCTTCTGTTCCGTATGCATAGCAGCCCCCATTTCCCGTTGATGCTCCATTTACTTCTGTTCCGGCAGGGACATTGCCACTTTCTCCGGTGTGATGGGCAGTTCCCGGTGCCAGACGCCGGTTGCCCGGTAGATGGCGTGGGCAATGGCAGGGGCCGGGGTATTGATGACAATCTCGCCGATGGACTTGGCTCCAAAGGGGCCGGTAGGCTCGCAGCTGTGCTCGAATTCCACCCGCAGGCGGCCCATATCCAGCCGGGTGGGCAGCTTGTACTGCAGGAAAGAGTTTTCAATGGGGCGGCCCCGGTGATCATAGGTCACGTTCTCCATCAGGGTGTGGCCGATGCCCTGGACAATGCCGCCCTCGGTCTGAATGCGGGCCAGAGCGGGATTGATGGGGATGCCGCAGTCCACAACGGCCATGTAGTCAAGAATCGTCACCAGGCCCGTCAGCTTGTCCAGCTCAATTTCCACCATGCCCACCATGTAGGGCGGGGGAGAAACGGGAGAGGAGTGGGTGGCGGTAGCCTCGGCAGGCAGGGTTGCCCCCAGCTGTGTCTTATAGGCGATATCGGTCAGAGACACGGTCTGATCCGTATCGATCCGGCGGACCCGACCACGCTCAAAGACCACCGCGTCCTTTTCACAGCCCAGCATTTCCGCGGCGATGGCGCGAATCTGGTCCTTCAGCTGGGTGCAGGCCTTTTCCACGGCCTTGCCGGTGATGTAGGTAGTGGAGGAGGCATAGGAGCCGGAATCATAGGGCGACGCGTCGGTATCCGCGCCGAAAACGGCAACATCGTCCAGTTCGCAGTCCATACACTCGGCGACCATCTGGGCAAGAATGGTATCACAGCCGGTACCCATATCGGCCGCGCCGATGATCAAATTATAGGTGCCGTCCTCACTGAGCTTGACAGTGGCGGAGCCAACATCAACGTTGGAGATACAGCTGCCCTGCATGGCCATGGCCACACCGGCGCAGCGAACCTTTCCGTTGCCCATATCCCGGACGGGATAGCGCTCCTCCCAGCCGAACATCCGGCGGCAGTGCTCCATGCACCGGTCCAGTGCGCAGGCATTGGCGCTCTCGCCGTAGTAGGCGGGCATCACCATGCCTTCTTTCACCATGTTTTTGTCCCGGATCACCGTAGGATCCATACCCAGCATTTCCGCCAGCTCATTCACCGCGGATTCCACTGCGAAAATACCCTGGGTAGCGCCGTAGCCCCGGTAGGCCCCCGCCGCCTGAAGGTTGGTGTAGACCACATCGTAGGAAAACCGGTGGGCCTCCAGGGAACCGGTGTACAGGGGGATGGACTTGTGGCCGGACAGGCCCACGGTGGTGGGGCCGTGCTCGCCATAGGCGCCGGTATTGGACAGGGTGTACAGATCCATCGCCCGGATTTTGCCTTCTTTGCTGGCGCCCAGCCGGACCCTGATTTCCATTTCGTGCCGGGGAGAACCGGCAATCTGGGCCTCTTCCCGGGTATAGCTGATTTTGGCCGGTCTGCCGGTTTTCATGGTGACAAAGGCGGGATACACATCGCACACGGCAGTCTGCTTTGCGCCGAAGCCGCCGCCGATCCGGGGCTTTTCCACACGGATGCGGCTCTTGGGGATGCCCAGGGCCCGGCTGAGAATCCGGCGGGTATGGAAGACAATCTGGGTGGAAGATACCACATGGAGCCGCCCGTACCGGTCCAGTTCTGTGTAGCAGATGAAAGGCTCCATCATGGCCTGATTGAAGGCCTTGGTGTGGTAGGTACGGTCAAGGACAATGTCGCAGTCCGCCATAACAGCGTCTACATCCCCATAGGAGCTGACCTCGCTGGCCACCAGATTCCGCCGGTTATCCCCGCCAACCTCACAGGGCGGGAACCAGTCCGCCTCCGGATGCACCAGGATGGGGTTGTCTTTGGCGGTGTGAAAGTCCAGAACGGCTTCCAGCACCTCATACTTGACCTTGATAAGCTTCATGGCTTTCCGGGCGGCCTTTTCCGTCTCCGCTGCGACAATCGCCACCACGTCTCCCACGAAACGGATATGCCGGTCAATGATCAGCCGGTCATAGGGGGAGGGCTCGGGATAGGTCTGGCCTGCGATGGCAAACCGGGTCTGGGGCACATCCTGCCAGGTGTAGATGTCCACAACCCCCGGCACCTTTTTGGCCGTGTCGGTCTTGATTTCCTGAACAAGCGCATTTGCGTGAGGGCTGCGGAGAATTTTGACCACCAGGGCATTTTGCGGGGTAACGTCATCCACATAAACGGGCTTGCCCGTCAAAAGCTGCATGGAATCCTTTTTTCGGAAGGATTTTCCCACCGTCTTGTAGGTTTTCTGTTCCATAGCGTCCTCCTTTATCCCCTGCGGCTGTCCAAAAAAGCCCGGATGCCCCGGAGCTGACCGTCATAGCCGGAGCAGCGGCAGAGATTCCCGGCAAGAAATGCCCGGATTTCGTCATCGGTAGGGTCGGGGTTTTCCCGAAGCAGGGCAATGGTGTTCATCACAAAACCGGGGTTACAGAAGCCGCACTGATCCGCGCCCTGATCGGCAATAAAGCCCACAAACGCGGAGGCTTCCTCCTGAAGTCCCTCCAGCGTATCAATCTCATGGCCCTCCGCCCGGACCGCCAGCGTAGCGCAGGACAGGATGGGCTTTCCGTCCATCAGAACCGTGCATAGGCCGCAGTTGGAGGTATCGCAGCCCCGTTTGACGCTGAAGCAGCCCCTTTCCCGGAGGAAGTCCAGCAGCACCGTATCGGCCTCCGCCTGGCCCGCAATCAGCTTTCCGTTGAGCTTCAGTTTGATCTCCATATCAGATTCCTCCCAGTTCCAGCGCGGCCCGTTGGGTCAGCACGCCGATCAGATGGCTGCGGTAGGCAGCGCTGCCCCGGACATTGCCCTCTGTGGGGGCCTTTTCCGCGGCATATTCCGCAAATGCCTTGGCGCTGTCCGCGTTGATGCCGCCGGAGAGCAGACCGTTTTCATCCCGAATCACCATGGCTCTGGCAGGCCGGGCGCCGATGCAGGCACGGTATTCGCCCCCCACCCGGGAAACCGCACAGGTGATTACCGGCAGATCCGTCCGCTGATTGCGCATGGCGGTATAGACGATTCCGGCAGGGGTTTTTTTCACAATGAGCCGAAGAAGAAGATCATTGTCCTTTTTCATGGCGGCAAATTCCTCCAAAGGCACAATGCCGCCCTTGTACAGCTCCACATAGGCGTCCAGGCCCAAGAACACCGTCAGCACATCGGAGAACCCAAACCGGCCCCAGATGCTGCCGCCCACGGTGGCCATGTTCCGGAACTGTACTCCCACAATGTCTTTGACGGCGTTTCTGACCGCACCTCGGGTATAGGCGTTCAGCCCCTCGTGGAGCTCCAGCTGCCGGAGCGTAACCATGGCGCCGATCCGGTACGCCTCTTCGTCTTCCTCAATGGTATCGAGCCCCAGGCCGCAAAGATCAATGGCGGTATTGACGCTTCCCTTTCCCAGACGGAGCCACAGCATACCGCCCAGAATACGGTTTTGCCGCTTTTGATTCAGAGTCCACGCCTCTTCCAGGCTCTGGGCCCGGACATATTTCTGTATGGTGATCATCGACAATGCTCCTTTTCGGTTCGTTCGCATTCTTTCTTTTGGGACCGGGGGGATTTTCGGCCCGGCGGAAACATGGTTTTTTTCAACTGCGAGGGACACCCACGGTCATATTCTGAAGATATTATAACAGTTGCCGTTGATTTTGGGAAGTGGCTCTGATATAATCGCGTTGTATTTTCAATACTACAACGAAGGAGCAAAGGAAATGAAGAAAGCGCTTTCCCTGCTGCTGTGTCTTGTGATGCTGCTGTCCCTGACAGCCTGCAGCCAATCCGGAAAACCTCAGGCCGTTACTCCGGAGACCGCGGTTCCCGAAACCACCGTACCCGAGACCACCGTTCCTGTCAGTCACTATCCGCTCACCGTAACGGATCAGGCCGGGCGGGAGGTAACCATCGTGGAAGAACCCCAGCGTCTTGTCAGCGGCTATTACATCTCCACCAGCGCCCTGATCGCCCTGGGTCTGGGCAGCCGGCTGGTGGGCATTGAGGCCAAGGCAAACAAGCGGCCAATTTACAAGCTGTCCGCCCCCGAGCTCATGGACCTGCCCAATGTGGGCACCGCCAAGGAATTTGATCTGGAGGGCTGCGCCGCTCTGGAGCCGGATCTGGTGATTCTGCCCATCAAGCTGAAAAACGCGGCCCAGGCCTTGGAGGATCTGGGGATCCGGGTGCTTTTGGTAAACCCGGAGAATCAGGAGCTGCTGGAAGATATGATCCGCCTGATTGCCGCCGCCACCGATACCGAGGACAGGGCCCAGGCCCTGCTGGATTTCATTGCCGATCAGGAGGCCATGCTGACCCGGACCCTGTCCGGTTTGGAAACGCCCAGTGTGTATCTGGCGGGCAACTCTTCCCTGCTCTCCACTGCCGGTGAGGCCATGTACCAGTCCGACATGATCCGGCTGGCCGGCGGCGTGAACGCGGCCGCCGGGATTACCGACAGCTACTGGGTGGAAATCAGCTACGAGCAGCTGCTGACATGGAACCCGGAATACCTGATTCTGGCTTCCGACGCGGACTACACCGTAGAGGATGTGCTGGCGGACCCCAATCTGGCAGACTGCGCCGCCGTGAAGAACGGCAATGTCTATCAGATGCCCGACAAGGCAGAAGCCTGGGACAGCCCGGTTCCCGGCAGCATTCTGGGCTGTCTGTGGCTGGCAAATGTGCTGCATCCCCAGACGATCACGGAAGCGGACTGCGCCGCCCGCATCGATGAATATTATGAAACCTTCTATGGCTTCACCTACAGTGAACGCTAAACGCTTCTGTACAGCCGCGACGGTTCTGTTGGCCCTTCTGGCTCTCCTCAGTCTGCTGGTTGGAAAGTATCCCCTTTCTCTGGAAAAGCTGATCACCGGAGAGGGGCTGCACCGGCGGGTTTTCTGGTCCCTCCGGTGCAGCCGAACCCTGGTGGGGGTAACCGGCGGATTCGCCCTTGGGGTGGCCGGATTTGTATACCAGACCGTTTTCCGCAATCCTCTGGCATCCCCGGACATCATCGGTGTCTCCTCAGGGGCCAGTGCAGGAGCGGCAGCGGGGATTCTCTTCCTGTCCGGCTCCGCGGCGGTCACGGCTTGCGCCTTTTCCGGCGCCCTTATGGCTGTGGTTCTCGCACTGGCCCTTTCCGGCCTGGACAGGAGCGGCAAAAACAGCACCATTGTTCTGGCGGGTATTGCGGTCCATTCCCTGGCCCAGACGGCCCTCATGTGCCTGAAGCTCACCGCTGACCCGGAGCGTCAGCTGGCATCCATCGAATACTGGATTATGGGCAGTCTCAGCGGCATCAGCCTCCATTCCATTGGTGGCAATCTGGCGTTGTGCGCCCTGTGCCTGGCCGTTCTGTTTCTGCTGCACCGGCAGATCATTCTGCTGTCTGCCGAGGAGGGGGAAGCCCGGATGCTGGGGGTAGACGTGGGCACAATGCGGCTTGCGGTTCTGCTCATCGCCACGCTGGTGGTGTCCGGTGTGGTCAGCCTGACGGGCCTTGTCAGTTTTGTCGGCCTGCTGGCTCCCCATGGCGCGAGACTTCTGATCGGGGATCATCGCAGGGGCACCATGCTTCTCAGCGGTCTGCTGGGGGGCTGCCTGCTGTGCGGAGCGGATATTCTGGCAAGAAGCATGGCCGCCGCGGAATTGCCTGTGAGCATTTTTACCAGCCTTCTGGGGGCGCCCTTCCTGATTTATCTGATTGTCAAAGGGAGGAACTGTCCATGAGCTTCTTTACCGCCCAGGGCATTTCCGCCGGGTACGGCGCGGACAGCATCATAAAGGATCTCTCCTTTTCCCTGGAGGCCGGTTCCCTCGTTGGCATTCTGGGGGCCAACGGCAGCGGGAAAACAACGCTTCTCAAGGCCCTTTGCGGCATCCTCCCCCATTCCGGGCGCTGCACCCTGAGGGGCGAAGCGCTGGAAGCCCTCAGCCCCAGGGAGCTTGCCAGACGATGCGGCTATATTCCCCAGCGCAGCGGTATCTCCATTGATATTTCCGCTCTGGATGTGGTGCTTATGGGCTTCAATCCCCGGCTGGGCCTTCTGGAACGCCCAACCAGCGCCATGATTTCCGCCGCCCGGGCGTTGCTGGCTCAGGTTGGGCTGGCAGGCAGAGAAAGCGCCAATTACCTGCACCTCAGCGAGGGGCAAAAGCAGCTGTGCATCCTGGCCCGGACTCTGGTTGCGGGCAGCCGGCTTCTGCTGCTGGACGAACCGGAGAGCGCGCTGGATTTTCATTTCCGCCACCGGATGCTCCATACCATCCGCCAATGGGTTGCGGAGGGAGACCGCTGCGGCATTGTCGCTCTTCACGATCCGGCGCTGGCGCTGAACTACTGTGACCGGCTGCTGCTGCTTTCCGGCGGCACAGTCACCCAATGCCTGTGTCCCGGAGAAGACGCCCTTGACAATATGGAGAAGAAGCTGGAAACCATTTACGGACCTTTGTCCCTGCTGCGCTGCGAAACCCGATCCGGTGGGGACCAGCTGGTCATGCTCAAGGAGGAACCCATATGAGAGCCGCCACAAAAATCACGCTGTTTGACGATTCCGGCGAAAAATTCTTTGGCGAGGGGCCCTGCCGCCTGCTAAGGGCAGTGGAGGAAACCGGCTCTCTGCGGGCCGCGGCCCTGTCCATGGGGATGGCCTATTCCAAGGCGCTGAAGCTGCTGACCAACGCGGAAGCCGCCCTGGGATTTCCCCTGACCATGCGGACCACCGGCGGCAAGGATGGCGGCGGCAGCGTCTTAACCCCCCAGGGAAAGGAGTGGCTGAAAAAATATGAAGCCTACCGGGATGCCTGTATCCAGGCCAACGGCAGACTGTATCTGGAATTCTTTCCGGAGCAGCGGTAAACGCCATCTGATCCTTACAGGGAGCCGGGGCAGCGGAAAAACCACCCTGCTGAAAGCCCTGTTTCCCCAGACCCTTCCCGGCATTACCACCTGGGCAGAACCCCAAAAGGGGGTCTGGCTGAAGGAGAATCTCTCCGGACGCCGTGCCCGGATAGGGGCTTTTGACGGGAGCCTTCCGGGCACAGAAAATAAAATGAAGCTTTGCCCGGATGGGTTTCATTCCCTGGGGATCCCCGCAATCCTGCGGTCCATGGACAGCGGCAGCGAATGGATTACGGTGGACGAAATCGGCTACCTTGAGACCGGATGCAAAGAATACTGTGACGCCATTCGCCGGTTGATGGAGCGTAAACGCCTTGCCGCCGTGGTACGAAAACAAAATACCCCTTTTCTCCGGGAAATTACCTACCGGGAGGACGTTTTTGCAGTGGACCTGGACGCGCCCTACGGGGTTCTCGGCTGCGTCATCATGGCCTCCGGGCTGGGGAAGCGGTTCGGCGGGAATAAGCTCATGGCGGATTTTTGCGGGGAGCCTCTTATCTGCCGGGCGCTGTCCGCCACGGACGGAGTTTTTTGCCGCCGTGTAGTGGTGACCCGCCACGAGGATGTGGCCGTCCTCTGCCGGGAGAAAGGCATCGAAACGGTGCTTCATCAGCTTCCCCGCCGCAGCGATACCGTCCGTCTGGGATTGGAGGCGGTGGAGGACGTAGCCGGATGTCTGTTTCTTCCCGGGGACCAGCCCCTTCTGCGTCGGGAAACTGTGGCCGCGCTGGCCCTGGCAGCGGTGAATGACCCGGAATCCATCTGGCGCGCCGCGTTCGGGGATACCCCCGGTTCGCCGGTGCTGTTTCCCAGGTGGACCTTTCCGGAGCTGCGCGAACTGCCGGAGGGAACTGGCGGCGGATTTCTTGCGAAAAAATATCCCGAACGGGTGCGGCTGCACCCCGTTCGGGACCCATATGAGCTGATGGACGCGGACAGTCCGGAGGAGCTCGCCCTTTTGGCGGTGCGGTAGCTTACCGCGCCGCCTTTTCTGCGTCCTGCTTTCCGGGCAGCAGGACGTTGAGCAGGATGGCCACGAAGGCGGCGGGGACGATGCCGGAGCCGCCGAAGATCAGCCGGACAGCCTCCGGCGCCTGGGCCAGAATACCGGCGTTGGCGCCCATGCCGTAGCCAACGCCCAGGGCAACGGACACGATGGACAGATTCCGACCGGTGAGGGGCTCCTTGGTGATCAGCTGGATGCCGCTGATCACAATGGAGGAGAACATCATCACCGCCGCGCCGCCCAGAACGGACTGGGGCATGATGGACACCAGGGCTCCCAGCTTGGGGCACAGACCGCACAGAATCAGGAACACCGCGCCGGTGGCCAGGGCGAACCGGTTGACCACCTTGGTCATGGCCACCAGGCCCACATTCTGGCTGAAGGAGGTATTGGGCAGCACACCGAACAGGGCGGCAAAGGAAGATCCCAGGCCGTCGCACATGACGCCGCCGGCCAGCTCCCAGTCCGTGGCTTCCCGCCCCAGACCGCCTTCCATAACGCCGGAAATGTCGCCGACGGTTTCCACCGCGGTGACAACGAACATAATCATCACCGGCAGAACCGCCCGCAGGTCAAAAATGGGCTTTACGGGCATGAGCCTGGGAATCTCAAACCAGGCCGCGTCGACCACCTTCTGCCAGTTCAGCACCCAGGCCTTGGTGTATTCCGCCCCGTCGGCAGTGACGCCGGTGGTGGGCAGAATCAGGCCCATGACGAAGGCCGCGATGTAGCCGCAGATGATGCCCAGCAAGATGGCGGAGGAACTGGCAAAGCCCTTTGTTCCGTGCTTGAAAAACAGGATCATCACCAGAACGAAAAGCGCCAGCAGCAGATTCTCCATGGAGCCGAAGTCCCGGACGCCGCTGCCGCCGCCGAAGGAATTGATGCCTACGGAAATCAGGCTCAGGCCGATGGACATAACCACCGTACCGGTGACAACGGCGGGGAAAAATTTCCGCAGGGGCTTCAGGAAAAAGCCCAGCACCGTTTCAAACAGGCCGCCGATGATGGACGCGCCCATGATGGCACCATAGGCCAGCACACCGCCGCCCATGGTTGCGGCAACGCTGTTGAACACGCCGATAAAGCCGGAGGAGGTGCCCATGATAATGGGAACCCTGCCGCCAACGGGGCCGATGGAAAACAGCTGCACCAGCGTCACCAGGCCCGCCACCAGCATGGCGTTCTGAAGCAGGCTCAGCTGCAGCTCCGCGAATTCGCCCCCCGCGATGCCGCAGGCGCCGGTGATGATCAGCAGCGGGGTCAGGTTGCCTACAAACATTGCCAGCACATGCTGCAAGCCCAGGGGGATAGCCTGACGCAGGGGCATTTTTCCGTCCAGCCGGAACGCCTCTTCGGAGAGCCTGTACGTTTTCTTCATGTCAGATCCCTCTATTCACAATTTTTTTATATATCAAGTATACCATCGGCACGGCCTGCCGTAAATTGAGAATAAAGTAGAAGTTATCCCAGGATACCGTGGGAAAATATGGCATTGTGACACCTGCTGGCAGCCCCCGACGGTTTTTCCCGTTTTTCTTTTTCTTCCCCAAGCGGCGCAACGGGGCTGTTTTGTGGTTCTCCTCTGCCCGCGTCCACATGGGCAAGCAAGCCCAGACAACATGGCGTCTTATTTACTGGTTCCGGCATATAAAACGCCCCCTTCCATGGATATTTCGGGTATTATACCATGGAAGGGAGCAATCGTCGATCGTTTTACGCTTTTTTCGAAAGGACACCACTTTTTTGACGGTCCGAGGACTGGGATGAATCGCCCGGTTGCCCGTAACCCATAGCAAAAAACACATCCACCTGCTGCGAAGTATGTGTTTTTATTATATGGTGCCAATTCTGGTGCAGAGCACCTGCAAATTGCCGCTGAGGTAGCTCATGCCGCTGCTGGCGGTAATGAACAGGCTGTCGCCCTTTTTGCATTGCAGCACATCGTCGCCGCATGAGATACTGCCTGCGCCGTCCAGAACGAGAATGGAGGTAAAGGATTCTTCATCCGTGTCAATCTGGCAGGGCGCATCGAACCGGTCCACAGTAAAGTAAGCGCTGCGCACCAGATGACCGCCAAAGTTATAGCGGGCGCAGGGCAGCTCCAGCTTGGAAACCTCCACTGCCTTGTCAATGTGCAGCTGACGGGGCTTCCCATCAGGGCCAACACGGCCGTGGTCATATACCCGGTAGGTCACATTGGAATTCTGCTGAATCTCCGCAATCACGATACCCTTGCAGATTGCATGAACGGTTCCGGCGGGGATGTAAAACAGATCGCCCTTCTTCACCGGGACGGCGTTCAGCACTTCCTCAAGGGTGTTTTCCTCAATCCGGCGGCGGTACTCCTCCTTGGTGATGGGGTGGGTGAAGCCGTAGTAGAGATAAGCGCCGGGATCGGCTTCCAGCACATACCACATTTCGCTTTTGCCATACTGGTGCTCTTTTTCCATGGCGTCCATGTTGTTGGGGTGCACCTGAATGGACAGATCATCCCGGGCATCGATGAACTTGGCGATAATGGGGAACTCCTGAAAAATCTGGCAGTTGGCTCCCAGAATCCGCCGTCCATGCTTTTCGATGTAGGCGCTCAGGGTCATTCCCGCGTCCGGACCGGAGGCGATGAAGGAAGGACCGTCGGGATGGCAGCTCAGCTCCCAGGTCTCCGCCAGACGCTCCCCGGAAAAGGCCTTGTTGTATTCTTTCATGAGACGGTCGCCGCCCCAGAGATAATCCTTACAGGTCGGCAGTAATTTGACAACAGGCATCAAAATACCCCATTTCTTTTCAAGCTTGATGAATGCGGGTCGAATAGCATAGCTGAACGCCGCAATCGCCGCGCCGCCGGCAAAGAGCCAGGGCAGCCGCAGATAAAAAAACAGTGGTGGAACAAACAGGTACAGGGCCAGCATCACCAGAACCGCCGCCAGCCATACAGCCGTGGCCTTTGGGTTGGGTCGTTGCAGGCGGCAACTGCAAGACTACCGTCTTTGGAATCGATCAGCGCCAATTCCATGCTGCTCTGTCCGCCTGCCAGACATCTCCAACATAGACATCGGAAAAGATTTGTTTCCGTTTTCCGCAGCGCAGGGTCAGGGTATCGGGGTCTCCCGCCGACAGGGCCGGGAGCCGAAGCTCCCAATGCCCCTGATTGTTGGCTTTGGTATGGGCGATGGAGCCATCGCCCCAGCGATTTCCGGAGAGAAAGCAGCGAACCTCCATATTGGGTTCCGCCTGTCCCCAGATGGGAATTGGGGTATCCCGCTGCAAAACCATGTGGTTGCTGAAGGCGGCCGCAGCTCGGAAATCCATGATTATCCCTCCCGCAAAAATTCCAGATTCTTGTCAATCAGCGCGCACCGCTGAGCCACGCAGTCCCGACTGCGCAGGGGGTCTGCCGGGGTGTTGAAGGCGTAATCCAGCAACTTCTCCACGGTGGTGGTTGCCACATGGAGCCGGGTATCGCTGGCGGCATAGTAGATGTACACATCGCCGTTTTCTCTGGCAATCGCGCCGTTGGTGAACACCACGTTACTCACGTCGCCCACCCGCTCCCAGTCTCTGGGGGCGATCAGGAAGCCGCCGGGCTCGGCAATCACCTTCCACGGCTCTTTCAGGTCGGTGACAAAGACGTACACCACATACCGCAGGCCTGCCGCCGTGTTGCGCACGCCGTGGGCGATATGGAGCCAGCCCTTGTCGGTCTTGATGGGGGTAGCACCCTCGCCGTTTTTGGCTTCCGTGATGGTGTGATACCGCCGGGGAGAGGTGATGATTTCCTCATCGATTACCGCGTGGGTGATGTCGTCGCACAGGCCGAAGCCCACACCGCCGCCGGAG
>JALFAD010000005.1 GCA_022772525.1 Clostridiales bacterium | reverse complement strand
CTGCTGGGCCGCATCCACCAGCAGCATGAGAAAATTGAAAATCAGCTTCAGACACTTCAGCGAAAAACCGACGAATTCAACCAGATTACGTTCCATATGCAGGAGGGACTGGTGCTGCTGGACGGCAGCGGCGCGGTGCTGAGCCTGAATCCAGCGGCGGAGAAGCTGTTCGGCGCGGATGAAACCAGCGTCGGCAGGCACTTCTGCGCCGTGGACCGGAAGCCCGACATGACCGCAGCGGTGGACGCCGCCCTCCGGCAGGGCCACAGCGAGCTGAAGGCCGTGCGGCAGGGAAGAACCTATCAGTTCCTCCTGAGCCGTATTTCCTCCGGTGACGATGTGATCGGCCTGATGATTCTGGCGCTGGACATCACCGATGTACAGAACGCGGAGCAGAGCCGCCGGGAGTTCACCGCCAACGTGTCCCATGAGCTGAAAACACCCCTGCAATCCATCATCGGCAGCGCGGAGCTGCTGGAAAATGGGCTGGTAAAGCCCGAGGACACCCAGCGCTTCATCGGTAATATCCACCGGGAGGCTTCCCGGCTGGTGCTGCTCATTGAGGATGTCATCCGCCTGAGCCATCTGGACGAGGGCGTGGAGATGCCCAAAGAGGATGTGGACATTCTGGACATCGCCGAGGAAATCGCCGATTCTCTGCGCCTTGCGGCGGAGGAAAAAAAGGTTACCATTCAGGTGTCCGGTGAGCACTGTACCTTCCCTGGCGTCCGGGGATTGGTGTTTGAAATCGTGCAGAATCTGTGCAGCAACGCCGTCAAGTATAATGTGGAAGGCGGCAGGGTGGACGTGAATGTGGCGAAAAAGGACGCGCATGTGGTTCTCACCGTGGCGGATACCGGCATCGGCATCCCTCCGGAGCACCAGAGCCGGGTATTCGAGCGGTTCTACCGGGTAGATAAGAGCCACTCCAAGGCCTCCGGCGGCACCGGTCTGGGCCTGTCCATCGTCAAACACGCGGCCCAATACCACAATGCGGACATCCGCTTGCAGAGTACGCCCGGCAAGGGAACCACGGTTACCGTGACGTTTAAAAAATAAGGGCAGCACCGCATAATGGGGCAAGGAGGTTCGGCGAGAGATTTTGGCACAAGCGAAAGTATGAAAAATGCGGGAATACTGGATGTATTTCCTCTAAGTACTGCCCCCTCGGAATCATGGCTGCCATGACTCGGGGAGGGGGGCTTTAGAGATTGCTGCCTGCTGGTGATACTTGGCGAAGCACCTGCCTTTCCTGCGTCCCCGGGAGGAAGCCTCCGGAGCGCCTCGATTTTACATAGATTTTACACAGGTTTTGCATAGATTCCATGGATTTTACAAACCGGCGGGATTATGATTGCCATAGAATTTACAATTGTCATTTTAAGGAGAAAAAGCTATGACAGTCTATCTATTGAAGCTGGTTTCTCTGCTGGGCGGGCTGGCTCTGTTCCTGTTCGGCATGGACACCATGGGTTCGGCGCTGGAGCGCACCGCCGGCGGCAAATTACAGACCATCCTCGCCAAAATGAGCTCCAGCGTGCCCAAGGGCTTTCTGCTGGGCCTCGCAGTCACCGCCGTGATTCAGTCCTCGTCGGCAACCACCGTCATGGTGGTGGGCTTTGTCAACTCCGGCATCATGACCTTAAAGCAGGCCGTGGGCGTCATTATGGGCAGCAACGTAGGCACCACTGTCACAGCATGGATTCTGTCCCTGAGCGGTCTGGAGGGCGACAGCTTTCTTGTGCAGCTTTTAAAGCCCTCTACCCTTGCCCCCTTGCTCGGCACCATCGGCATTATCCTGTACATGTTCACAAAATCCGAAAAAAGTAAGAATATCGGCACGATTCTGCTGGGCTTTATGGCCCTCATGACCGGCATGGAGCTGATGAGCGGCTCCATGAAGTTCCTCAAGGACGAAGCATGGTTTGCCCAGCTGATGGTATCCTTCAGTAACCCCCTCGTCGGAATTCTGGTCGGCGCGGCGCTGACCGCCATCATTCAGTCGTCCTCGGCCTCCGTGGGCATTCTGCAAAGTATGTGCTCCACCGGGGCGGTGAGCTTCGGCTGCGCCATCCCCGTAATTCTGGGCCAGAACATCGGCACCTGCGTCACTGCCATGATGGGGGCCATCGGCGCCAACAAGAACGCCCGCCGCACCGCCATGGTGCACCTGTACTTCAACATTCTGGGCACCTTGATTTTTGTGGTGCTGTTCTACGGCATCGGCCTGTTCTTCCCGTGGAAATTCCTGAACACCCCCTGTAATGAAATGAACATCGCAATTATCCACACCGCCTTCAACATCGCCGCCACCGCCATTCTGCTGCCTCTGAACGGGGTGCTGGTGAAGCTGGCAACCCTGTCCGTGCCGGACGACAGGCAGGCGGAAAAGACGGAGCTGCTGGACGAGCGGCTGCTGGGCACCCCCGCCGTAGCCATCCAGCGGGCCCATGAGATCGCCGTGCGCATGGCGGAGGACTCCGCCGAGGCCATGACCCTCGCCATGGGGCTGACCCGGGAATTCGACAGCAGAACCATGGAGCAGGTGCGGGCGCTGGAGGACAGCACCGACCGCTACGAGGACGCGTTGGGCACCTATCTTGTGAAGCTGTCCGGCATCAATCTGACCGTAGCCGACAACCGGATTCTCAACACCCTGCTCTACACCATCTCCGACATTGAGCGCATCGCCGACCACGCGGTGTCCGTGGGCCGGGCGGCTCTGGAAATGGAGGAGAAGAAAATTCACTTCTCCCGGCAGGCGCAGGCCGAGCTGGCGGTGCTGGAACGGGCAATTTCCGACATTCTCACCCGCACCGTAAATGCCTACCGGGGCTTCGACCGAACCCTTGCCATGAAGGTGGAGCCGCAGGAGCAGGTGGTAGACGCGCTGGTGCGGGAGGTCAAATCCCGGCATATCCGCCGTCTGCGGGACGGATTGTGCAGCGTGGAATACGGCTTCGTGCTGGAGGATCTGCTCACCGCCTTCGAGCGTTCGGCGGATCACTGTTCCAATGTGGCTGTGGAAATTTTGCAGGTTTCTGAGGGAAAGCTGGAGGCCCACGAATACTTAAACTCCCTCAAATCCGGCGAGCTTCAGGAAAGCGCCGCCTTTGCCGAGCGGTTCGCCCGGTACAAGGCCCAGTACGCCTTCCCGGAGGACAGCGGAAAATAAGCAGATACGCCCTAATCAATCACACTTCAGCAGACCGATAGATTACAATTTGCGGGCACGGCCCGCAGCGAATGCGTGCGCAAGCCTTGTATAATCACCACACCATTGGGCACCGCCCGGTTCGTTACATGACCCTGCCCTGCGGTATCAAAGAACGATACCGAGCGGGCGGTGCGCCCACAGGAATTTGGCATCAACATGATTGCCACTGACAATCATTCCTTGCAAACTAAGGGGCAGCCGCATTTGCGGCTGCCCCAAAAGACTTATTTTAATCTGCGAACAGCGGGGTGGAGAGGTAACGGTCTCCGGTGTCCGGCAGCAGAGCTACGATGGTTTTTCCTTTGTTTTCCGGGCGCTTCGCCAGCTCAATGGCGGCCCACACGGCGGCGCCGGAGGAGATACCAACCAGCACGCCCTCGGACTTGCCAATCTTCTTGCCGGTGGCAAAGGCGGCGTCATTCTCCACGGGAATGACCTCGTCGTAAACGCCGGTGTTCAGCACGGCGGGAACAAAGCCCGCGCCGATGCCCTGAATCTTGTGGGCGCCGGGGGTGCCCTTGCTCAGCACCGGGGAACCGGCAGGCTCCACGGCAACCACCTTGACCTCAGGATTCTGGCTCTTTAAGTACTCGCCCACACCGGTGACGGTACCGCCGGTGCCGACGCCCGCCACAAAGATATCTACCTTCCCGTCGGTGTCCTCCCAGATTTCGGGGCCGGTGGTGGCCCGGTGAACGGCGGGGTTGGCGGGGTTCACGAACTGGCCGGGAATAAAGCTGTTCGGAATCTCCTTTGCCAGCTCGTCAGCCTTGGCGATGGCGCCCTTCATACCCTTGGCGCCCTCTGTCAGCACCAGCTCCGCGCCGTAGGCCTTCATCAGCTGGCGGCGCTCCACGCTCATGGTCTCGGGCATGACGATGATGATGCGGTAGCCCCGGGCGGCGGCTACGGAGGCAAGGCCGATGCCGGTGTTGCCGGAGGTGGGCTCAATAATGACGCTGCCGGGCTTCAGCTTGCCGCTGGCCTCCGCATCGTCAATCATGGCCTTGGCAATGCGGTCTTTCACGGAACCGGCGGGGTTGAAGTATTCCAGCTTGGCAAGGACCTTTGCTTCCAGCCCCAGTTCCTTCTCCAGATGTACCAGCTCCAGCAGCGGGGTTTTTCCGATCAGCTGATCGGCGGATGTATAAATCTTAGACATATGCAATTCCTCCTGATTATATGACAATTTTGGCATAATATAGATACACTGTAATTTGCCGTATGGCTGCGTCAGCTCGATAAACGCATTATATGACGGCAACATCGAAAGAAATCTTTCAAATTCCTCATGTTATTTCCTACCTCCACGCTAGGAATATATGGATTATACAACGGGCATATGGATTTGTCAATAGCCGTCTTGCAAAAAAAATGCTCTTGATTCCCTATAAACCTTGCTGTATAATAGGATTTACGAACAAGACGACGCGGAGGGAAGAAATCATGTTAATATCCACGAAGGGCCGCTATGCGCTGCGGGTCATGATTGATCTGGCGGAGCATCAGTCGGATGAGTTTATTTCTTTGAAGGAGATTGCCCAGCGGCAGGAGATTTCCGAGAAGTATCTGGAAAGCATTATCCGGATGCTGGTCAAGGCCAAGGTGCTGGACAGCCTTCGGGGCAAGGGCGGCGGCTACCGTCTGAAAAAGTCACCGGAGCACTACTCGGTATACAGCATTCTCAGCCTGACGGAGGAATCTCTGGCGCCAGTAGCCTGTCTGGAGGAAAACGCCGGCGGCTGCCCCCGCACGGGATACTGCCGGACCTACAAGCTGTGGCAGGGCCTGGATAAGGTGATCCGGGATTATCTGGAAGGCGTGACCATTGCCGACCTGATGGAGCAGGGCGCTGCCGGAGATGACTATGTGATATAATGGGCGAACGGGCGGACCATCCGCCCGTTGCTTTGCAGTTTGTACAGTGACAGCCAAAACCGCCGCACCGATGGCAACCAGATGCCAGTGGTAGCTCCACCAGTTCCGAAGCCGCTGCCCATGGACAGCTCTGTACGGATGTGCTGCCGAATCCGGGCTGTTTCTGTTTCGTAGAGTTAATCCATGATATCATTCCTGTCGCTGATACTAGTTTTTCATAAAACGGTTAAATACCGTTTTATGAGACCGCGGTCTCGCGGTCGGCGGCATCGCCGCTAAAAACGTAGTCCATACATTTCTCGCCGCCACTGGCGGTCTGCGCGATAAGCGCAGGATAAAATGGTATGAACCATTTTATCGAGAAATAGTATGAAGTGGTTCCCTATCTGGTGCGGTACGCCAGCGTTTCGCTGCCGCACCGCACCTTGTCTTTCGGAATGTCAGGAAAGAACCAGAACGATTTCCGTCTGTTCCGACAGCAGTTCCGCCGGGATATAGTTGTCTGGCATGGGCTTCCCATTGACGGTCAGACTCTGAAAGCCGCTTTCCGCGTGGTTCGGATTCTTCACAGTGATGTGCAGATGTGCACCCCGGAAGTCCTTCTCCATTTCCAGTTCCTCCCAAGCTCTGGGGATGGCGGGAGCAAGGCGCAAGCCGTTCAGGTCGGGACGAATGCCCAGAATACCTTCCACACAGCCCACCATAATGGTGGAAGCGGTGCCCGTCAGCCAGTGGACATGGGAGCGTCCAAAGTTGGGGCTGCCGATGCCTTCCGTAGACTGACCGTGACAATAAGGCTCCATGACACGGATTTCCGCCTTGTCGTTCATGGCGGCAGGGGCCGTCTCCATGAAGTATTCAAAGGCCCGGTCGCCGTGGCCCAGCAGGGCTTCCGCCAGAATCAGCCAGCCCTGAGGCTGGGAGAAAATGCCGCCGTTTTCCTTGGCAAAGGGATTGAAGCAGGTCATCAGCGCACCGTCAAAGCCGTCCTTCACATAGGGCGGTGTCATGACCATCGCGCCGTAATCCGTATTGAGCAGTTCATGTACCCGGTTCATCGACAGCTGGGCCTGTTCGTCGGTTGCCATGCCGCTGATCACCGCCCAGGACTGGGGATTGAGCCACATATTAGCCTCCGGGTCTGTCCGCTTGCCGATCACCGTGCCGTCCTCCTTAAAGCCCCGGATGAATCGGTCCTCGTTCCAGCACAGGGCCTGCATGGTGTTTTCCAGCTTCGCCTGCTGCGCATCCAGATAAGCCATATACTCGGCATCCTGTTTGCCCTGCGCAAACTCCTTCATAATTGTCATTGCCAGATAGAACTGGAAGGCAACGAAGGTGGATTCTCCCGCCTTGCCCAGCCGCAGGCAGTCGTTCCAGTCCGCGTAAAGACCGGCGGGCATTCCGTGGGCGCCCATGTGGTTGACGGAGAAATCAATGGCCCGCTTCAGATGGTCGTAGACCGTTCCTTCATCCCGGTTGGCATAGGGCACCACCTGGTCCAGCAGCGCCACATCGCCGCTTTCCGTGATGTACTTATAAACCGTGGGGAACAGCCAGAGGGCGTCGTCGGCGCGGTAGGCGGGATGTCCGGTTTCCTTCACATAGGAAGGATCGTCCGGCGTGTCCTCATGACCGGGATTGTGGGTGTATTTCACCAGCGGCAGTCCCGCGCCGTTGTCCACCTGGGCAGAGAGCATGAAGATGATCTGCTCCTTTGCCATTTCCGGGGCCAGATGGATGATGCCCTGAATATCCTGCACCGTATCCCGATAGCCGTAGCCGTTGCGCAGGCCGCAGTACACAAAGGACGCGGCTCTGGACCACAGGAAGGTCATGAAGCAGTTGTAGGCATTCCAGGTGTTCACCATGGTGTTGAATTCCGGGCTGGGGGTCTTTACCTGGAACCGGGACAGCTTTTCCTCCCAGTAATCGTGTAGCACCCGCAGCTCCTGACGGCTAGCCTCGGCGGGACTTTCGTAGGTTTTCAGCAGGGCTTCCGCCTGGTTGTCCGGCTTTTCGCCTACGATGAAGGCAAGGGCTTTCGTTTCACCCGGAGCAAGGGTGATTTTCGTGGACAGGGCGCCGCAGCTGTTGCCGCAGTAATTCAGGCTATCCCCCAGATCGCCGGACTCGATGCCCGCGGGGTTTGCAAAGCCGCGATAGCCGCCCAAAAATTTCTCCCGGTCGCCGCAGTAGGAAGTAACCTGCGCCCCGCACAGGCCGAAGAACCGGTCAACCCGTTCCTCCTGATTTTCGTTGACGGTCTGCTGAATGCGGTTTCCACGGAAATGGGTTTGGGAGATGAACAGGGTATATTGCAGATTTACCAAGTCCTGCTCGTAATTCGGCTCGTTGGTGAATTCGCAGTAGCCGCTGACGGTCAGGTTCCGAACCCGGTCAGAATCGTTCCGCACCAGAACCCGCCAGACCTCATGTTCTTTCCCCAGGGGCACATAGTACATGACCTCGGAGTGAATGCCCGCGTAATCTGCCAGCATGTTGGTGTAGGCGATGCCGTGGCGGCACTCGCTGTGGTACTGGGACAGATCCTTTCCCACGGGCTGCCAGGAGGCGGACCAGTAATCCCTGCTTTCATCGTCCCGCAGGTAGATGTAGCGTCCGGGCTGGTCAAAGCTGTTGAACCGATACCGGAGGATTCGTCCATTGGCTCCCGACTTGCGGAAGCTGTAGCCGCCTGCCTGATTGGAAATAATCGCGCCGTACTCGGTGGAGCCAAGGTAATTTGCCCAGGGTGCCGGCGTGTCCGGCCGGGTGATCACATATTCCCGTTTCTGATCGTCAAAATATCCGTATTTCATTGATTGCGCCCCTTTCTGTATTCCAAATAGGCCTGAATTTGAATGGCATTCATGGTAGAGATTGGATGGGGAAGCTGATCGATGGGGTAGAAGCCCATGTTCTTGACTTCGCCATCCTCGGCAGACAGGCTGCCCGTATAATCCCGGCTCACATAGACGATGTCGATGCCGCAGACCTCGTCGCCGTTGGGGTAAACGTGGTTCAGCTCCTTCCCGGAGAATACTCCCAGCAGGCGAAGCGCGCCTACCTCCAAACCGCATTCTTCCCGAACTTCTCTGCGGGCGCCGTCCTCCACGGTTTCATCAATCTCGATTCTGCCGCCGGGATAGCTCCAGGTTCCGTCATCGCTGCGCTGCTGCATGAGAATCCGACCCTGAGCATCCTCCACGATAATGCTGGCTCCGGTCTGAATCACCACCGGATTTCCGTTGGGAGAGCGTCTCATGGCACTCATCCCTTCATCCACTGGGACGCGCAGTCCGCCAGCGCGGCATTGATGGCGTCCGCTTCTTCCTCCGTCCGGCCCACGGCGGACAGGTAAACCTTGATCTTCGGCTCCGTGCCGGAGGGACGCACCATCAGCTTTGCGCCGCCAGCCATGCGGAATTCCAGCACGTTGGCTCTGGGCAGGCCGGTGCTGCCGTTCTGGTAGTCCACCACCTCCGTGACCGCGTATCCCGCGATTTCGGCAGGAGGCGCGGCGCGAAGACCGGTCATGATGGCGTTCATGGTATCCATACCGGCTGCGCCTTCAAAGGTGAAGCTGTGCAGGGCGTTGCGGTAGAAGCCGAACTCTCGGTAAAGCGCGTTCACGGCATCCAGCAGGCTCATACCCTGCTGGGCATAATAGGCAGCCGCTTCACAGGCCAGCATCACGGCGTTGACGCCGTCCTTGTCCCGGACGTGAGCGCCGGACAGATAGCCGTAGCTTTCTTCAAAGCCGAAAATGAACCGTGCCTTCTGACCGGCTGCTTCCAGAAGGGCAATCTGCTCGCCGATGAACTTGAAGCCCGTCAGCACCCGGCGCAGCTCCACGCCGTATTTTTCGGCAATGGGGGTGGCGAGATCCGTGGAGACGATGGTGGTCACGGCTACGGGGTTATCCGGCATGGAGCCGTTGGCTTTCCGTACCCGGCAGATGTAGTCCAGCAGCAGCGCGCCCATTTCGTTGCCGGTAATCAGCCGGTAGCCACCCCGACCATCGGGGACAGCCGCGCCCATGCGGTCGCAGTCCGGGTCGGTGCCCAGCATCAGGTCGGGGTGGACGGTGTCGCACAGCTTGAGGCCCGTTTCCATGGCCTCACGGATTTCCGGGTTGGGATAGGGACAGGTGGGGAAGTTGCCGTCGGGCTTTTCCTGCTCCGGCACCACGGTTACCTGGGTGATGCCCATACGCTCCAGCAGCAGTCGGACAGGCTCCAGTCCGCTGCCGTTCAGCGGGGTGTACACCAGCTTGAGTTTGGAAACATCGTTGCCGGGGCGCAGGGCCAGAACCGCGTCCACAAAATCGGACAGGCACTGGTCGGGGATGTACTGAATGGTTCCGGCAGATACCGCTTCATCAAAATCCATGAGCCGGGGGCTGACAAAATAATCGTGCTGCCCGATGGCGGTGAGCACCTTGTCCGCCGTTTCCAGCGTGATCTGGCAGCCGTCGGAGCCATACACCTTGTAGCCGTTGTATTTGGCTGGGTTGTGGCTGGCGGTGACGCAGATACCAGCGCCGCAGCCGAAATACCGCACCGCCCAAGAAAGGGCAGGGGTCGGCTCAAGCCGGGGATAGAGGCAGACCGAAATGCCGTTGGCGGCAAGAACCCGGGCCGCTTCCCGGCTGAAGAGCTGGCCCTTGATGCGGCTGTCGTAGCCGATGGCAACCTTTTTCGGCAGAGTGCTTTCGTTGAGGTAATCCGCCAATCCCTGAGTCGCCCGGCGGATGGTGTAGATGTTCATCCGGTTGGTGCCCGCGCCAATAACACCCCGCAGGCCGCCGGTGCCAAATTCCAGATCCCGGTAAAAACGGTCCGTGACTGCCTCCGGATCGCCCTGCACCTGTCGCAGCTCCTCGCCCAGATCCGGGTCTTCTGTGGCGTTTAACAGCCACTGGGCAAGTTTTTCTGTGATTGTCATGTTGTTTGCCTCCCATTCTTAGTTTTTATATTCACTTTAGAACGCTCTGTAAAAACTCGGTTAGCACTTCGGCGGCCTGTTTGTGACAGACTTTGCCGGGATGCTCTCTTGCCCCCCAGCGTCTCCGGCGTGAAATCAGGCAGGGGCAGAAACCCCCCGTCCCCATACCGCAGCCCGGTAATCTGGAGCAGATGGTTCGGATCGTCATTCATGGCCCGCACATCCTTCAAAACCCGGATATGCTTTTGCGTTCCCGGAGTCATGCCACGGAAGCAGCAGATTTCGCTTTCCCCTTTGCTTACGGGGAACCGGCTGATCCACGCACCGTTAAGCTCTACACTCACCCAAAGCGCATACTGATTATATTATAATCCGCATTTAGCTGAAGCCATAATTCGCTTCCAGTAAAGAGACATTTGATTCCTGCGGCAGTGTAAAACAAGGTCAGCGGATGCTGATTTGCAATATGACGGCCCAGCACACGAACCTGTGGGATAGACGCAATGATAGAGACAGACATATCAAGACGTCTCGTTTACTTAATTAGCAACTGTTTAGCTAACTATAATAAAAGCATATCATAGCTTTCTTTTGAATGCAAGACAATTTTACACGAAATTACACGGAAGGTAAATAGTTGTTTTTACTAATTTTCGGTGGAAAAATCTGTTGACTGAACGCCATATTATTGTTATAATGATATCTAATGCAGAGAAGAAGGCGCGTGAAAGGGTAATACTATGAGCAGATCAGTACGAATGGCTGATATTGCGGAAAAACTTGGTATCAGCATTGTATCCGTCAGTAAAGGGCTGAGCGGCAAAGATGGCGTGAGTGAAGAAATGCGCGCCAAAATTATTGCAACTGCCAAAGAACTAGGCTACGAGCCTCCCGCACCGAAAGCAGCTGCACAGGAGCGCACGGAGAATATCGGAATTTTGGTGCCGGATTATTTTTTTGAGGAGAGTGCCTTTTATTCCAGCCTGTACCGGGCAGTCATAAACCGCAGCACAGCCCTGGGCTACGCCTGCCTGATGGAGCTGGTTTCACTGGAAGCGGAGCGCGCCTGCACTTTGCCAAACCTGATCACCCAAAACAAAGTCGACGCGCTGATTCTTATGGGAGAATTTGACCATGAGTATATAACGGCTGTGACAAAGCGCGGGTTGCCCTATGTGCTTCTGGATTTTTACGATACCAACCTGGATTCCGACTGTGTAATTGGCAATAATATCACCGGCGGCTATACGCTGACGAAACATTTGCTGGATACCGGCCGGAAAAACATCGGCTTTGTGGGGAGCATCAACGCCACAACCTCCATTATGGATCGCTACCTTGGTTATACCAGAGCGCTGTTTCAGGCGGGCATCGAGCCAAATCCTGCCTGGCGTGTCGAGGATCGCGGTTCCGATCGCAAGCTGATTCCCCTGGTGCTTCCGGAGACGATGCCGGAAGCTTTCGTTTGCAACAATGACGAGGTTGCGTTCCGTCTGGTAGAGTGCCTGAATCAGGCCGGATACTCGGTCCCTGATGATGTGGCTGTGGTGGGCTATGACGATTACCGCTTTTCCACCATATGTCGTCCTCAGCTGACCACATACCATGTATCCATTGAAGAAATGGCGGCTGCCGCATTGGAATGTATTCAACGCAAATTTTCCAATCTCCCGTCCGCCACATCTACGCACATTATTCCGGGCGCGTTTGTTCTGCGCGACTCCACATAACGGGATCAAAATCTATAGGTCCTCCGAACCGATCCGAGATCGTGTTCGGAGGATTTTTGTTTGCCAACAGCTAGGGAACCTCTGAATAAATCGTCTGCGGCTGGCAGGCCGTTCTTTTGCCGCCAGCTCTTGCCAATTTAATCAGAGGTTCCCTGGAATAGCCATTTTGCGATACCAATGCATAAGTGCCGTCTCATTGCGATGACCCAATAAGAGGCAAAAGTTCAAAAGTATTCTCTGGCTTTTGGCGCATATAACAACGCACTTGACCGATTTAGCTAATTAAAGATAATTTATTTTGGCAGAATCGATGATTTAATTTCTGGTTATTGACTTTTTCACGAACAGTAATTATACTTATTTAAGTGAGTAACGGCAAAAACTTTTACTTAAATACAATAGGAGAAATCAATCATGAAAAAGACACTGTCAAAAGCGCTTTCCCTTACGCTGGCTGTGCTGATGGTCATCGGCCTGCTGGCTGGCTGCGGCGGCTCCGCAGCCTCTAACGGCGGTGGCGATCAGACCTCCGCGCTCCCCAGCTGCGCATCCCTGAAAGTCGGCGAATCACCCACCGCACCGACCTCATGGAGGACGGCACGCTGGACGGTTACATCGCCGAATTCCAGAAGCTGTATCCCAATATCTCCATCCAGTACGAAGGCATTACCAACTATGCCAGCGACATGACCACCCGTCTGACCAGCAACGACTGGGGCGACATCTGCATGATCCCCACCTTCATCCCCCTGACCGAGCTGCTGTTTATCTTGCCGCTTTTGTGGCGCTGGTTCCCATCGTCTCCTGCGTCGTGACCGCCTTTAAGACCCCGGAGGAATACGCCACCAGGATCAGATTTACAGCGGCATGGCCGCCGGCGCTGTCAAGGGCTGATTATCCTTACAATCCTATTTTCTCCCAACTGGAGTCCCGCCCCATCTGCGGGCGGGACCCCCTAAAACCTGAATATAAATGGAGTGACCATGCTATGAGCAACGTCAAGCTTTATTGTGATAACCTTCCCAACATTCCCTGGCAGGAGAAACCCCAGGGACAGACCCTCCCTCTGTGGCGTTACACCGAGAACCCCGTCATTGCCCGCAACCCCATCCCCGGTGTTGCCCGGATCTTCAACAGCGCCGTGGTTCCCTATGAGGACGGCTTCATCGGCGTGTTCCGCGGCGAGCAGCTGGACGGCATTCCCTACATCTACCTGGGCAGAAGCGCCGACGGCATCCACTGGGACTTTGACAAAGAGAAGATTCCCTTTGTCAACGAGAAGGGCGAACCCTTCATGCCCCCCTATGCCTACGACCCCCGCCTTGTGAAGGTGGACGACACCTACTACGCCATCTGGTGCCAGGATGCCTACGGCGCAGCCATCGGCATGGCAAAGACCACCGACTTCAAGACTTTCACCCGGATCGAAAACCCCTTCCTGCCCTTTAACCGCAACGCGGTTCTCTTCCCCCGGAAAATTGACGGCAAGTTTAAGCTGCTGTCCCGTCCCTCCGACTCCGGTCACACCCCCTTCGGCGATATCTACATCTCCGAAAGCCCCGATATGGAATATTGGGGCCATCACCGCCATGTGATGGGCAAGAGCGGCAACTGGTGGGAGAACGTGAAGATCGGCGGCGGCGCTGCCCCCATTGAGACCAGTGAAGGGTGGCTGCTGTTCTACCACGGCGTTACCGGCACCTGCAACGGTCTGGTTTACTCCATCGGCGGCGCCATCCTTGACCGGGACGAGCCCAGCAAGGTTCTGTACCGCTGCAACACCTTCCTGCTGACCCCGGAGGAGTGGTATGAAGAGCGGGGCTTTGTGCCCAACGTCTGCTTCCCCTGCGCTACCTTGCAGGACGCGGAAACCGGACGCATCGCAGTTTACTACGGCTGCGCCGACAGCTATGTGGGTCTGGCCTTTACCACCATCGACGAGGTGGTTTCCTACATCAAGGAGCACTCCCAGCTGACAGAATCTGACCGGGAAAAAGGCATCCGCTAAGGAGGTAACAACATGGAGCGAATCGCGGACAGAGCCAAAGTCCTTCTTCATAATATCATCACCTTCTGGAAAGGTCTCCGGGACGATACCTATGGTGGTTATTACGGCTATATGAGTCAGGAACTGGAAGTAGACAAAACCGCCGAAAAGGGCTGCATTCTGAACAGCCGCATTCTGTGGTTCTTCTCCGAGGCTGCCATGCTCACCGGGCGGGAGGATTTGCGCAGAGAAGCCGATCACGCCTACGAATTTCTCATGGAGCACTGCCTGGATAAGGAGAACGGCGGTGTCTTCTGGAGCCTGACCTATGATGGACAGGTGCTGGATTCTACCAAGCACACCTACAATCAGGCCTTTGCCATCTACGCCCTGTCCTCCTACTACCGGCTCACCGGAAAGCCGGAAGCTCTGGATACTGCCTTCTCCCTGTTCCGGCGGATCGAGGAAACCTGCCGGGATGAGGTGGGATACTTAGAAGCCTTCACCCGGGACTGGCAGCCGGAGAGCAACGAAAAGCTCAGCGAAAACGGCGTTTTGGCAGATAAGACCATGAATACCCTGCTCCATGTGTTTGAGGGCTACAGCGGCCTGTATCTTGCAAGCCGCGACCCGGCGGTGGAAAAAGCCATGCGCTTCTGCCTGAAAATCTACGCGGAGAAGGTCTATGACCCGGCCCTGAAGCGGCAGCTGGTGTTCTTCGACACCCACTACAACTCCATCATCGACCTGTACAGCTACGGGCATGACATCGAATCCAGCTGGCTCATCGACTGGGGCGCCCGTCTGCTGGGCGACGAGACCCTGACGGCAAACATTGAGGCCATCGACGAGGAAATGGCAAGAGCGATTTACAAAACCGCTTATTACAATCACTCCCTCGCCAATGAGTGCGAGCGGGGCAAGGTGGACGAAACCCGCATCTGGTGGGTGCAGGCGGAGTCGGTTCTGGGCTTTGTCAATCTCTGGCTGAAGTGCGGCGAGCCTGCCTACCGGGACGCGGCGGCGGATATCTTCGGCTTCATTGAGGAGAAACTGGTGGACAAGCGGCCCGGCAGCGAGTGGTTCTGGAGTCTGGACGCCAATGGAAATCCCATTCCCGGTAAGCCCATCGTAGAGCCTTGGAAGTGCCCCTACCACAACGGGCGGATGTGTATGGAACTGATAAGGAAGGATCCTGATATTTATGTGTGAATTACATCCCAAATGTGTGGCGCTGCGGCAGCGGCAGGAGCTGCTGCTCAGCGCGAAAAATGAGAAAACCGATTTCTATAACGGCATCTATGACCGCTGGAAGAATCCCGTTCTGACCCGAGAGCATATCCCGATTTCGTGGCAGTACGACCTGAATCCCGAAACCAACCCGTACTTTATGGAGCGGCTGGGGGTTAACGCCGTATTCAACGCCGGCGCCATCGAGCTGAACGGAAAGTTCTATCTGGTGGCCCGGATTGAGGGTAATGACCGCAAGAGCTTCTTCGGCGTGGCGGAAAGCGACAACGGTGTGGACGGCTTCCGCTTCTGGGACAAGCCCATTGAGCTGCCGGACACCTGCCCCGAGGAGACCAATGTTTATGATATGCGTCTGACCAAGCACGAGGATGGCTGGATTTACGGCGTGTTCTGTTCCGAGAGCAAGGACCGTTCCAATCCTGACCTGTCCGCCGCTGTGGCTGCCGCCGGCATCGTTCGCACAAAGGATTTGAAAACGTGGGAAAGGCTCCCCAATCTTGTCACTCTGCGCAGCCCCCAGCAGAGAAATGTGGACCTGCTGCCGGAATTCGTGAACGGCAAGTACGCCTTCTTCACCCGGCCCATGGATGATTTCATCGATACCGGCTCCGGCGGCGGTGTGGGCTTCGGCCTGTGCGACGACATCACCCACGCGGTAATCGATGAGGAAATCATCACCTCTCCCCGGCGGTATCACACCATCACGGAAGCCAAAAACGGCGAGGGTGCTACCCCCATCAAGACCGA
>JALFAD010000060.1 GCA_022772525.1 Clostridiales bacterium | reverse complement strand
GGGAAAGCCTTTTTCGTGCATCAATTCATAGGCAGAGGACGGGGAGACCCCCAGCAGCTGCGCCACCATTCTGGCATTCAGAAACAGCGGCAGTTCGTCGTAGCTTTTGTAGATAGATTCGTTCATTCACCCTCCATGGTTCTTGTCCGCGATGGTTGATAACTGCCTCCATGTTCATCAGCTCCTTCGTTTTTTAGAATAGGTGCATAGCGCGTCATAGCCCGGAAGCAAAAATCCCCGCACAGACATACAGCGCAAAGTGCCACCCTCTGTTCGCGCGGCTGCATTTGCGCGGTGCTGTGCGGGATTATGTATTTTGCTTTCCTGCAATCGGCTTCACTTCCTGTCCGTTTTTTGCGCTATGCTACACCATGATTATACCATATCCCAAATTGCTCCCTAAGTCGAAATTGAAAACTGTTTTGGAATAATTTGTAAATTAGACTTGCTATTTTTCCCAGTCAGAGGTAGCATCACACAAACTTTTCAGGAGGTGTTTCTTATGACCGAATACCTGTCCGCCCTGCGCCGCCGCTTGGACACCCATCCCCCAGATTTGGGGGACGCGGATTCTGTTCTGAACCTTCTCTATGAAGCCTATAGCGAGTGCAACCCCATGGCGGACGCACAGATCAAAGCTGGATTTCACGAGCTGTACCAGCTGATGAACGGGGTGCCGCTGGAGAAGATGGACGAGATCATCAACCCAGTGTGTTTCCTGTGCCGTGACCACGAGCGGTCAGGGTTTGTCCACGGAGTGCAGATCGGAATGCTGCTGGCGCGGGAGCTGGCGGAATAGAAATTGACCAGGAGCCATGTAGGCTTCTGGTCTTGCTTATTTCGTCAGGTACGCATAGAGTCCCTCGGCAAAAGCACGGTGTCCTGCTTCCGTGAAATGGACGCCATCGAATGTGAGCTCCACATTCCACTGCCCGGCATTCACGAAGGCGATGCCCAGCTTTTGAGACAGGACTTGATACGCTTCTGCCAGTTTCACGGATTCCGCGATCAGGTTTTCTTCCGTAACCCACGCGCCCCGTTTCATGGGCGGCAGGGCAATCAGCAGAAGCCGCCCGCACTTGGGTTGAAGGTAGCGCAAAAACGCTTCCATGCGGGAGCTGGTTTCTACGGCAGAATAGCCCCGGAGCAGATCGTTGGTCCCCAGCATGACAGTGAAGACATCCGGCGCACTCTGCGCCAGCAGCTCCCCGGCACGCTGATACTGAAACGGACGACTGGGAATCTCCCTTCCATTCTGTCCCTCATTCCGGATTTCCCACCCGGTGCGCTGCACCAGAATATCCACCCAGCGGCTCTCCTTTGGGTAGCGGCCACCAAAAAAGCCCCTTGGGTCATAACCATAGGTGTTGGAATCTCCATAGCACAGCATTCGCATCGCGTTACCTCATAGAAAATTGACAATTCCGTAAATCAAATGGCAGATTGTGAACCCTGCCAGAAAAATCTGTGCAGGGCAATTCTTACGCCCAACGGAATAGAAACCGAAGGCAAGGCAGGGCGCAAGGCAAAGGGTGAGAATCACCGCAGGTGTGACGTTTCCGCGGTAGTAGGCAATCCAGGCGGCACAATAGAATCCGTGGCAGACTGCCACGCCCCACAGGAGTCTTGTCCGTTTCCTGGCAGTTGTGTTTTTCAGAATGCAGAGCAGCCCGATCATCAGCATCTGAAACACAGAACCAATGGTGTCTATCGTCGGCGTAACGGACGCTCCTCTTAGAATATCATTGGGCGCAGGAACCGAGAACCAGTAAATATTCGGCAGCATAATTGCCGCGAACAGCACCGCCGCGCCAACATCGAAACCAAATCGGTAATTCTTCCAGCTATTTTCCATTGTTTTCCTCGCACCACCGGGCAATGTCGGCAATCAGTTCCAGCGGCATAGGCTGATTCAGCGGCAGGCGGATCGTGCCCTTGCTGGTGGGAAACGATGCCAGTCGGTCAGCAAAGGCTTCCACCGCCTCGGGACCGGGATACAGTCCGATATGCTTTTGGGATGCCGCGAACTGGATCAGGTTGCGCCCCTTCCAGAAGGTGGGCATACTCCAGGAAATCTTCTCCTTTGCCTCGGGAATCGCCGCATGGATGGTTTCCTGAAGCTGCCACAGGATCGGCTGCACCGCTTCCGGCTGCTCCCGGATATATTCCTCGATGGTCTCCGGCGCTTTTCCGCAGTAATGGTTCTGATTGATGTTACGGAAGTTCCTTCCGCATTTTGGACAGGTCCACATTGTTGTCACCTCATGATTTTTTCCATCGGCTTTCCCTTGGCAAGCTCGTCCACCAGCTTGTCAAGAATACGAATCTCCTGCATCAGCGGATCTTCGATGGTCTCCACCCTCACGCCGCAGATGGAGCCTTTGATCTGCTTTCGCGCGGGGTTCAGCGCCGGGGCGTTGCGAAAGAAGTCACCGTAGGTGATATCCGAGCACAGCAGTTCTTCCAGCTGCGCATTTGTGTACCCCGTCAGCCATGCGGTGACCGCAAACACCTCGTCCCGGCTGCGCCCCTTCCGCTCTGCCTTGGCAATCAGCATGGGATACACTTTTGCAAAGGACATGGCAAATACTTTATCGTTGGTCATTTCCGTCTCCTTATCAGAAAGCGTCCAAAAAGTGCAGAGCCGTCTGGTTAAAATCCCCTGCTTCTTCATACAAGCCGTGACCCCACTGTTCGTACATCCGAAGCTCCGCGCCGGGGATTTGGGCCGCAATCTCTCGGGATGCGCCGCCACCCAGAACGTTGTCGTGTTCACCGCCGATGACAAGCGTTGGGGCCTGAATTTGATACAGATCATCAAATGCATTGTGTTTCAGGCAGGCATCCGCCTGAATGAAAAATCGGTCATAGGACTTTGGTTTCGTCAGCTTGCCCATGATGGGAACCAGCCACCTGTTTTTGCGGTAATACGCCTCCGAATAGATTCGCCGCACATTGCTGTCCATGAACGCGGTATGGTCACCCCGTTTGGCGCAGGACACCCACTCCCCAATGGATTCTGTCAGAATCGGATTTGGTCTGGCGGAGGTGACCGCCAAAGTCAGCTTGCCCACCATTTCCGGGTAATCAATGGCAAGATACTGGGCAATCATGCCACCCATGGAAACACCCAGCACGTCCGCTTTGGGGATGCCCAGCAGTTCCATAGCTGCCGCCTGATCCGCCGCCATTTCCTTTGTGGTATAGCCTTCGGGCAGCCCATTCTTCCGGCTGAAAGCATAGACCGTGAACTCCTTGGCAAACCCACGGTACGCAACCGCCATGGGCAGCGCCGTGCCTTTCACGCTGCGCAGACCATCCCCCAAGCCGGGAAGCATCACCAAGACTTTCCCGCCGGTGCCAAAGCGGATATAGTCCATTTCCGTATTGCCAATATGAATCGTTCCGTTTTTTGCGTTATACAGCATGGTATCACCTTTTGGAGGAAGAAGAATCCGACGTTTTTCTTTGTTTTTGGCGGTGCAGTTTTTGGCTGTCACTACGCTTTCTTCACAGGATCCTTCCATTCTTACCCCTTATTCTATCACATCCACCGGCAAGCGGAAAGACTTTTCTTTGTTTATAGCGGTACAAATAGATGTGTTCTTCGCATAAACTGCTTGTATCACGAGGTCGAGGTGGGGCTATGAAACAACGGTCAATTCTTTGGCAAGCGGCAGGATTTGCTTTCGTCACTTTTGGCGGCACGATCCTGCACTTTTTGTACGATTGGACAGGCGGGAACATCCTGGTTTCGCCCTTTTCCGGGGTCAATGAATCCACATGGGAGCATATGAAGCTGCTGTTCTGGCCGCTATTTCTGTTTGCAGTAGTTCAGCGGCTGTTTTTCAAGGATCAGGAAAACTACTGGTATGTCAAGCTGGCGGAAATCCTGCTGGGACTGATGCTGATTCCGGTGCTGTTTTACACCTACAACGGAGCATTCGGCAAATCCCCAGACTGGATCAATATTGCCATTTTCTATATCACCGCACTGCTTGTCTTTCTCTTTGAATGGTGGGCATTCAAAAAAGATTGGCTGCCATGCAAGTACCCCCGGCTTGCTTTCGCTGCCATCTGTCTGATCGGGCTGCTGTTCGTAGTGTTCACTTTCGCGCCGCCGCAGGTCCCGTTATTCCAAGATCCACTCACAGGAACCTATGGAGTATAATTTCCGATACTTTTGAGAAAGGACTTGCAATATCCGCACTCCCAAGGTAATATCACACAAACTTTTTAGGAGGTGTTTTCTTGCAATCCTTTGCCGAAACATTGAA
Organism: Clostridiales bacterium; assembly: GCA_022772525.1. Classification (GTDB taxonomy): domain Bacteria; phylum Bacillota; class Clostridia; order Oscillospirales; family Oscillospiraceae; genus Faecousia. The sequence continues at coordinate 44,743 of JALFAD010000060.1, read as the reverse complement.
ATCCTACACACGCGACCATCCTTTTGACCCTGGGAACGGCGACGCTGAAACCGTTCTCGATCAGCTCTACCAAGTCTATTGCGAGTCCCATGAATCCGACCCGCCGGAAATTAGGAACGGTTTCAAAGAATTGGAGTCTTTTCTGGAATCCCTACCTCTGGACGATAACAATGCCGTCTTTACCCGCTGCTGCCAACTGTGCACCGCCTACGAACGCAAAGCCTTCCATGACGGTCTGCTTTACGGCGCACACTTGCTGCAGGAGTTGTTTTCAAAGGAGACTGCCCAAGAATCATCCGATACCGGCGTTCTGTGAAAAGCCTTTTCTTTGTTTATAGCGGTGCAATGTTTACGGCGCTGAGAGCCAGTCCTCTCAGCGCCGTTTTGTGTTTATTCAGCGTTTTTGTCCATAGCTTCAATGTAGAGCCTGACAGGCCGGAAGCTGTCGTTACAGCTTATCATGGTAGACTTGGGGTTCTTCATCCAGTCGTCGTGGAAAGCGGTACCACCGTGGGCCAGTGCCATTACAAAGGCCGACATACTCTCCCTTGCACTGTCGCACATCTCAACCGGTTTCTGCCGGCCGTTAGCAATCCAAGACTGCTTTTCCTGTATGTCACAAGCATGTTCAATGGGGTTCTCATATTCTCTTTCAGATCTGGGTGGCAGGCTTTACACACAGCAGTAAGCATAATCTTCTTCATAGCATCTCTCCTTACCACCCCGAGCATTCATTGCAGATTCCCTTGTTTTCACTCCCTCTGCCACCATACGATTTCATCTCATCTTCTCGTTTAATTTGACCACAGCATTTGCAAACGACCCAGCGTTTCCCAAAGCAATCAAAGAATGGTTCTCCACTTTCAAAATTATGATTCTGCGCATCTCCATACCCAATTTCTCGCTCTGCGTCTTGTCTATTTTCGATTCCTCTAAGTATCGGATCACCAGACGAATGATCTTGCGCCTCAAATCCTCCACCCCTGGTATTGTAATATCCGCCCGAACACACCTCCGACGGACATAGGGTGGCTTCGATCTCATCATCAATAAGAGGACTGTAGCAGTCACATCTCCTTATTGCGTTTTCTAAAAGCCTTGCCTCTTTTTCATTTGGAGGAATCAATGAGTGTGTCCTGGTTACAATACCTGCACGATAATCAACTTTTTCCAAAAAGCCAATGTAGATTAAGTATTCGATATATTTTTCAATTACATCGTATAACAGCGTTAGCTTACGCCATCCATTTCCAAGATTCACATTTACTCCATAGGCTAACTTCCAGTTAATCGGTACGAATGGCATATACTTTTTGACACATCCGTGTATTTTATCGTTACTGTACCTTGTATATCCATCGCTACCTTCTGCGCGATTATAGATGAATTTATCAAAAATTGCAGATTGCCAAACTCTACGGTCACACGCAAAAACCATTTCCCCTGTAATTGGAATGTCCACAAAAAACGGCAGCTGATCCGAAATTGCCCTTCGAAAACTCAGGTTACTTAACACTGCATTAAAGGCCTTGTCCGATCGTAGCTCCAAGATTGCCTTTTTATAGTTTTCCGGACGCATAAGTTCCTCAACCACAGTCGTTGCTTCAGTGCGTTTCTGTTTCGATTGCTCTGCCTTCCGTTTTCTCTCCGCCAGCTTCTTTTCTTCTGCTTCAACCAAAGCATCATATCTTCTTTGATACTCAGATGCCGCCCAAACCAGTGCTTCTTTACGCAGAGGATTATATACCCATGTTTTGCCATTGGTTTGATTTACCAAAACATCCCTGATTACCTCACGAGAAAGCGATTGCCCGTGAAGTGAGCTCAAGTCCACCTCAACCATAGGTAACCCAACAGATTCAATTTTCTTCTGTTTTTCCTCGTCCACGAAGTGAGTGACCGCAATTTCTATAAGGCAAATCTTACCTCTTACACTCACAATGATATCAGGAACAAAATCAGATATCTTTCGCTCCAGAGTAACCGATTCGCATTTTGCTCTATATGGTTCTCTATATTGCAATTCCGGCATTTGATAATAGTCGTAAGGCTGATAGTCAGGCGCCCATTTTAAATCTTTGCGTGAGACAGAATATCCCGGAAATAGAAAACTCTTTTCTTCTTCGATGATTTCTTTTGCAAGCATGTGTAACGCCGTTTGCTGAGCAGCGACTAGATTGCACGGTTCGTTATAATGCGCAAAGTGGTGCTTTTTCTTTGCACCTTTACGCGCGACCAATCGTCCTCCGCACCCCGGGCATACACAGTCACATTGCAAGCCTTTGCTTTCCACCGGAAGATCCATTATGTTAATAATTTTCCCGTTCTGAACGCCATACTCGAGCTGAATGTCAAATTCTACACGCAGATTATTGAGGTAATTGCGCAGCGGCTCATTTTCGTTGTCTATCAGCTCAATCGCCTTAGCAATGGAAATATACTCGCCCTGTACACAATGCTGCTTTTCAACAACCGTCAGCACAACGATGTCTGATTTTGCAACCTTCTGGGTCTTAACCATTGACATGTTATACCGAGCAGATACCCATTCCTTGAGTGAATCTCCATCCGCTCCATCATACGGAATTAAGATACTTCCCGCATAGGTGCGAAATACTTTTTTCTTTGAGATAATAAGTAATTGTTTCATTACAGTTTCCTCGAAATATAGCGGAAAGCAAATTAATCCGACATCCATCTTGGTGAAACCCTCACCAACTATAATACCCTCGCTTCATCCACTAAGCCAAATCGTTCCAAAAACCGATTTCAGGATTCTCATATGTGCCAACAATCACGCCACGATCCAAGAATGCGTTTCTTTCCTCACAGCATGTCTCAGGCAGGAGTCCGCAAGCATGACATGCAGCAAGATTCAGAGAATCGCGCCCCTGACCTCTGCTCATGATACATACAGGATCATTGGAACAAGTTTTCGCATTTGCGATGGCTTTTTTGAGAATTCTTGGGAACGCATCAGGTCTACCTTGGCGAACCAATCCGCCGAGCGTACCTTCCGCATCGCCACTGGCGGTATATATAAAAATGCCCGCCATACTCTTACCATCCTCCGCTTCAGAACAGTACAGCCGTTCACTCAGCGATGCAATACTATAGCCACACTCAAAACTTAGCTGAGAAATAAGCAAATGAGAGAGCGTGTGAAGCATCAGGAATTTTGGTGTAATTGTACGAGGATGATTTTTACCAATATACGAAGTCGCATAATTGTTATTCAACCGTGCAGTTCGTTCCAATACCTCAGGGTTAGCAGCCACCCAGGCATCAATATCGTTCTGTTCGAACTCAATAAAGATTCCCTCACCACGAACTTCGTATGCTGGATACCACTTGGTATCCGGTTCTTTGGCACTCACAAATCCGTTATCCTCTCTGGTCATCGCAGGTTGAATTCTGGAGAAACCAATAAGAGCATTTACTACGCGAACTTTATCAATTAGAGATATTGCCTTAATATGCGGTAAAGCATAATCGGAAATATCCATTTCCTCGCGAGAAAAATCACCCAGTCCATCACCGACAGAAGCTCCCATTTCTCCGGACAACGCCACATACTCTTCCATACGATATTGAATACTCGTAACATCTGTATTGGTCGGTTCAGTATCTAACCACAAATGAGTTAGAATCTTCTCAACTTCCGCTTTGGGGGCTCCTACCTCGAGGGCAATTTTCTCCACCCATTTTGGCATCTTCTTAATGATTGTATCAATTCTATCTTCGGGATCTTCATCCGCAATAATAGTTTCGCAATCCTCAAATGCTCTACTCTGCTGGATTTTTACATTAAGTTGATCTGCATACGGAGGAATCACCAGTGAACTGTGTACCACCGGGAAGTAAACGGAAGAAGCACCACGCTGTACCGTTTTAGGATAACAGTTACATTTTTCTCTTGCGTGACGGAATGGATGATTTCCATCACACCGGAAATGGCCGATTCCCACTTCCTCGTCCAGTTTTTCAAAACAGTCTTTGTCAAATGCGCCTTTCAGTGTTGCCACGGCACCACAAGAACAAGTAACGCTCAGACCTTCAAGGCCTTCCGTACCGGATGCACCGGTTTTAAACTTTAATTCCGGATTCCCACAGATTTGCTTTTTGGATTTCGCGTGAACCCATTTAACCCAAGGAAAATCATTTAAATGACCGTCCTCACACACCGTTACAATACGTGCAACGACCAAATCCTGATGACACTTGGGGCATTGCATATGTTCAGCCATATGAGGGTCTCTATCAAGCGTTTTCGCATTTGCCCCCTTGCGATATTCTGTGATCCACTTTTTTAGAGGCTGGAATTTTCTGCACTTAGGGCAGAAATACCACTCAGGAAAACGCGAATACGCAATGTTAGTTGGGAGTGCAAAATATTGCACATCCAAAGCTTTCGCAAACCGATGGTCATATATGCGTGATACACCACCCCAATACTCAGGTGCTGCCGTTACCAGTGTTTGGTCCGGGAAATCAACCATTGCTCCAACACCATACTGAAGAACCGCTTGCGCCGCACGCACGGAATGGGTTACTGTATTCAAATCAACTTTTGTTTTGATTGGCTCAGACATTATTATCCCCCCAAACGATTATGCTTCCGGTTACAGGCGTATCAACATTTCGCATAGATGTCAGTGTGCTGATTGCAGTGTCCTTTCCGTTGGAGCCATACTGCTTTAGCAGTCGACGAGTACCACTGGCAGGCGGTGTGACCATAAAGCGCCGACCAAAGAATAGTGGCACAGTAGGATCAGCACCATTACACTCATCAACATACTCCTGCCATGTATCAAAGAAGTTTTGAATTTCGGCACGGATTTCATCAATATCGTCCTTCGTCTGTCCGTCAGTGCGAGAATTTATGCCATTGACTCGCTCAATCACATATCTCTCAATTTCTTGAAGTGTATCTTCGAAGTACTCTTTGTCAAAATTGATTGCATCCTTGTCCTCACTCATACCAACCTTCTGTCTCATCATTGAGATCAGAACCGCATGAAGTGCACGCTCGCGAGCAGGACGAGAGAACGGAGTGGCTCCGGTTGGCTCAACGAACCGATAGAATGACTCGTGATAGGATCGGAAACGCTCATAATGTGAACGATCCCTACTCTTTGTGGCATCATACTGAACAAAAGCGACGCCGGGGAAAGATCTTCCCACACGGCTGGATGCCTGAATGTATTCACTGGTTAATTTTGGCTGGCCAATCATGAGCATCACATTTAGTCTTGCCACGTCAATACCGACAGAAATCATGTTTGTTGCAAGCAGAACATTGGATGCATACCGTTTGGCGGCCTCGTTTTCCTTGGAATACTCAATTTTCTCAAGTTTATCGAGCGTTTCATTGAGTTCCGTGGTAGACACACGGCTGGTGAGCTCATCTGCACTGATAATCAGTCGTCTTGTAGTAAACATTCTGTTTGCAGTACGGACGATGAAATCCTTAACGTCATCATCCACCAGCGTGGAAGCTTTACCGAGATCTTTCAGGCTATTAAAATATACAGTAAGGGTCCACAACTTGTCCTTTACGGGATCAGGCAGATCCATTGTATATGCCTTTTGCAAAAGGGCAGCCATTGCACGGATTTCTGCCATTGCTTTTGTTTTTCCGGACGGCATAATACCAACATATTTTCTGCCGTATACACCATCGTCATGGTTGATAGCCGATTCTTTTGCAAAGAAAGAGTCTTCTGCATCCAATCCGGGTGCCGGGAACTGGACTACTTCTCGATTATACAGCACAGAACACTGTTCTTTTGCGCGGCGGATTGTTGCCGTCGAAGCAATTACTTTTGGATACACGCCTTTCTGTCCACAAATTGCATCAACAGCAGTTTCATACAAACCAACAATCGTGCCCAAAGCACCGGAAATCAGGTGCAATTCGTCTTGTATTATTAGTTCAGGTGTACGGTTATCAGACCCTATCCCAAAGAAAGAACCGATCCTACCATCCCAGGGGAGCATGGCAAATTTATCAACGGTTCCAAACAGCAAGGTGGGCGGAGTTTGGTAGAGTTCTTCGTCAATAATTTGGATAGGAAGTCTCTTTGTGAAATCGCAATCTTCATGGGGGCAGAACATATAGAAATGCTTGCCGCTCATGCTGTATCCCCATTCGCCGACCAGCTTCTTATCCTTATCGTCCTTTACCATTTTCGTGCCACACCACGGACACTTTAGTACCTGGAACTTATTATGACGTTCCTTTTCGTTGCGGACATAATAATAGTTGCTGACCTTCCTAAGCTTATCCAAATGGAAATCCGCATCCTCATTCTTATTCGGAATATGAGTACCACCGATCCATAGACCAATTGTGATAGGATCTTTTCCGAGCGGATAAGCAGGATATCTATGACGTTTCAGGGCGCAATCTTGCCGAATGTATTCGCATGCACAGATTAATGTGGCTGCACGTGTAAACTGCTGAGCTGCCAACAGTCGTAATGTATACCGCATAACGACCGCTGTTCCGGCAGACTGTTTAGAGTGTGCCAATTTTCGGTAGAAGATCGTAAATGCAGTCAGACCAAGATATGCCTCTGTCTTACCGCCACCGGTGGGGAACCATATCAGGTCAACAATGCTGCGTTCCGGAGACCGGTCATCTGTAATGGAGTTAATGTCCATCAACAGGAAGGCGATCTGGAATGGTCTCCACCGACAGCTCGCGTCACTCTCCCGACTGTAATCCATACCGCATAGTCTGTCCGAAATTTCTTCGTCGCCGGGATATCTATCCGCATTTACTTGTGCCATCTCGGATTGCATGGCAATATGGATTCGCTGCATAAACATAGCCCGGTTAGCAAGTAAAAATGCACGGTAGGCATTATCATTACTACGCAGAGTCTCAATGCCTGCATACATTCGCTGGTAGGCACGTTTGCATTCCTGGATATTCTTCGCCGCTGCGGAAACGTATCTTGCGTCCAATTTCGCGGCAGTTTTCTCCAGATCCTCTACCCACTGTCTGTACAGATCCACCAGGCTGCGCATAGATTTCAGTTTTGTTTCTCTGTCCGAAGAATCCAAATCCGAAAGATATTTCATGGACAATTCTCCGCCCCCCAGCAAATCGTTCTTAGGCAGAGAGAAGCTCATGGACGGCACTTCGGTAATCGGGAAGAAATCATTCCAAATGGAACCCTTGCCATTATCGTCAATTTCCCAATCAACGGATGTTCCCAATCCGATTCCGTAAATCTTTTTGTGGCGGTAAAGCAGATCCAGCGACTGCTCCTCGTCATCCATTGCAGAAACATCCGAATTCGGATTGCTTTCCATAAACACAAAGCTATTATTGTCCGTACCAATTTCAATTTTGGACTGGAATATGCAGCGATTGGATTTAACCGGACTTTCAGTCAGACCATTGACCAACATAACGGTAACAGACCAAGTATCATCCGATATTCTTCGTCTCAATGCTACCAACTTTGCATCTGTTCCATCCAGATTATGGTTTTCCTCATTATCTGCATAATCGCCATTGGTAAAATCCAAGACAAACTCAGGGATTTTGTGCGGAATGCGCACATAGCCCATACTGCAGTAGTCCACAAATCTATATGCAATTTTCTGCAGAATTTGTGCTTCGCTCTCAGGAATAGTATCTCTCTCAAAAATCGAGCGTACCTCTTTCGCCGTCAAAGAAGCTGTGAGACGAAGCACCCTGGACTCCTTGTCATACACAATGACATGAGCCAATTCCGAGGGAACTGCGTAGTTGTCAGGATCATCGGGAAGATATGGGATCGCACAATCTGGCACCTTCGCATTTCGGTATGTTGCAAAACTCAAACTACCCCGGATTAAGTCAGCATTACCCTTGACCAAAAATGTAATACCCATAGACGAGGGCATGTATTGCGTAGACATGCCAATTTCTTCGTCCAAATTCTCATCGGCAGTCTCGTCTACTTCATAGGTTCGCTGCTTTTTTGTCGCAACGGGATCGTTGACACGAGATACATCTTCGGAGGTATCTGCCGATTCGAGTCCGGTTTCTTCCGTAGGAACTGTCTCATCGTTGTCTTGATTAATCGCATTGCCCTGAGGGAACAGGATTCCAACGGAATAACGGCTAGTTGGCGAACTGGATATCAGCTCATGCTCTGCATCAGGCAATGAAAACTCTGAACCGGGTCCCATAAGTTCAGCCTTGATTATATCGATGTACTCTTCCCGTGCGGAAATCATATCTTTTCTTATTTCACTACCGGTCATACCGATACCTCCGCTTCTGTAATGGGTGTGTTAACAAGATTGATGTTGATATTAATAGCTTCATCCAACTCCGAAATACACTCCAGTTCCAATGTTTCGGAAAGGCTGTCCACATTATCATAGACAATACTCAGCACACTGCCTTCAGGCGGCAAGTTGCCACTCAACTTGTCATTGATTGCTTTCGCAATTAAGTCCAGTATCTTTCGTCTGTCATGCCGAACAGCACCGCAAGCTACAAAGAATCCGTGTGGATCTGCCAAAAGATGCGGATCTTGCGTCACAGCCGCTATAAATTCCATTGTCCGTTCATTTCTTGGGCCAACAATGTGACTATCCTCAATAAGCCACTGTCTGATCGTGACCTCCTGCATTTTGCTTCCCGCTTCACGCATTTTCTGTGCCACTTTTCTGTAGGTAAAACCATTGACCTCTTTGTACTCTCGCAGAGCTTCTTTCCAGTACTGCGATTTTTCATATGAGTCAATAGCACCCTGTCCCAATCTACCCTCGCGGAGTAGTCTTTCATAAATGAAATCTACAATATTCTTAGTGTAATCGTCCCGTTTCACAAAAACCAAAACATCTCCCGGGAGCAACTGTTCCGGCGATTTTTCGACCACATTTCCGGAAGCACTATCAAATACAACGGCAGAATAGTACTTTGAGAAAAAGATTTGCTCTCCAGTGACGAATGCGCCAACAAATTTTACTTCCGATACTGGGACATATCCACCACCGGAGGCACCAGCATACACAAATTTCCGAATGTCAAAAACATTGAAGCTGTCAATATACTCGTCCAATGTAGCAAACTGTTGAACGTCGGTTTCCAGCTCCGCTTCCGCAGAAACATCCTCTACATCCAAATCATCTGAAACCCGGATGGCACCAATTCTACGATTCAATGCCCGCTCATATTCCTGATGCTTTTTCTTGCGGAATGTAAAGATTTTATCCTCACACTCATAAAGAAACACATCAATATTACGTGCTGCCAAACACTGCAGCGGATCGAACCTTCTGTTGTTGATTTCACCAACACATAAAACCGCATCGAATTTTTGACGGGCATCAAAGCGATTTGCAGTGACACAAATTACATTTTCATCCTGAAAATATTCCGGGTGAGTTGTACGAAGGATATCCGCATAGTATGCCTTGGGTACGATAATCGCAATTTGAGTCCCCTTGTGCTCCCTAATATATTTTTCCAAAGCATCGGCCTTGGGACATACTTTCAATCGTGCCTGATACATATGCTCCAGCATATCCACCACAGCAACGCAGTGTTCCTGCATTGCCCCAGCACGGTCAGCGATATCCCACAACTTCGCTATGCGTTCCCTCGGAGAAATGACGGCCTGGTTGATTCTGCCTTCTCCAACTGCATTCTCCATCTCCTCCATTGAAAAGACAGCAGTATTCAGTAGGTTTATCAATCCATGTGCCATAACTACAAAGTCATCTTTTGCAGAGTCCTGCCAGTTAGACTGTTTGATTATCAAAACAGCATTTTTTGCACGACGATAAACATCCCAACTCCATCCGTCTGCTATCCGTATCGGTGTGACAGCGTTATGAATCACATTCATAATCTGTCTGTGAAGTTCTGATGTAAACGGATTCACAGAACGAATCGTCTGATTATTTCGTGAAAGCAGTTCCTTTGTGCAGGCAAATACGGATGCACCCTCGTACAAATCCAGTATGTGTTCCCCTATACCGGCCTTCATAGGAGAGGTTACATGTGCAAATCGGAGTGTTTTTCTTCGAAGCAGATCAGCAAGTTCCGATCCGTTTTCAAGTAAGGATACTCCACCCGTAACCAACAAACCAACAACTTTATTTCCGTGCTTATCCAACACCAAATCTCTCGCCGTCGAAATCTTGTTAGTTACTTTCAGCACGGGTTCTGCCTTTGTTGGATTAAGGCCAAACTGATACTCTTCACCACCGCTTGTGTAATAGGCTGCCGGGATAATATCCAGTAAACCAACTGCTTTCCCTTCACCGTATACGATTCTAACCTGTTTGCATATCTCGCCAAAGGTGCTTCGCTCTGCGACTATGACAATCGAAACATCAATTTGTGTCGGGATCTCTGCCACATCTACATCAAACGCAAACGCCAAAAAATCCTCACGATTCGTATTTCTTCTTTTGACGCCACGACCGTCGGTAATCAGAGAATCTCCGTAATAAGGCTTTATGAGATGCTTGTTCTTTTCCAGAGGAAGAAAACTTACCGACTTTCCGTTCTTTCCTTTTCCGTCTTGCTCGATTACCATATAAAGCTTACCGCTGTCAACCTTTGTGCCTTTCCAGCGATATCTTTGACCCTTAAACAGGATCATATCGTCCGTTTGAAGCGCAGAAATAATATCCTCGTTTGTGGATAGATTATATGACAAACACCCCAGCGCAACCGCAACAATCGAAATAACATCAAAGCATACTGATCCGGTATGTAATGCAAAATTAACCGTGCGTTCTTTCGATACCAGCGAATCAGCAAAGAAGGCAAGGTATTTCTCAATTATTGCTTCCTTAGATACAAGCGCATCCCCATAGTAGATATCGCACTTGTTTAGAATAGCCTTTGCCAACTTATCTGCCGTCATGGTATCGCACCTCCAATTATTGTTCTTCCTGTAATTGTCCTAAGCAGTTTAGGATGAAACGGGCCATTTCCTCAATTACAGGTATGGTTACTGAGTTTCCAAATTGTTTATATCGCTGTACATCCGGGATTCCTTCCGGGAAAGAAAACTCATCTATTCCAGCCGCATTTACAAACCCATAATTAATAAATCCCTGAAGTTTTCCCCATTCCGACGGTGTCATCACTCGAATTCCCTTATCATTAAGAGGGGTTTTCTTCCCCTTAAGTTCCCGTCCTGCAATGCCCTCTTGTGGGTCATAAATCAGATTGCGTTCGCGTCCGGAACCACCGGTTGCAAGCAAGGTGTTGGCAATTGGTCGTTCAATTCCTTCCGCATTAACAATACGGTAACCAAAACCATAGCCCTTTCCTTCCTGTCTGGCTCTATGGCGTATCAGTGTTTCCAGATAGCCGGATGCCATGTAATATTTCGCCGGAACGTTATGCTCCAATAAGTCATTCAGATCATGGTAGATCTCCTGCGCACGAGCCACGGGCAACTCGTGGGGCAGTGCTGCCAGTCGCTCCAGAGAGAACCGTTCTGTATCAAAGCCAATGATATATGTACGAGGACGATTTTGTGGGACACCAAAATCGCGGGAATTGCGTACAAACGCTTTCGGATTGTAACTTAGTGAACCATCTTCCCGTCGTTCCACACCAATTACATAATAACCCAATTTCTGAACTAGCGTATCGATGATTGTACGGAATGTTCTGCCCTCATCATGAGATACCAGGCGATCAACATTTTCAAGGAAAAACGCAAAGGGTCTGGTTCTACTCAGAATATCTGAAATATGGAAGAATATCTGACCTTTTTCCTCGTTTTCAAACCCCTCCTGCAAACCCACTCTACTAAATGTTTGGCACGGAAATCCTGCAAGAAGGATATCATATTCCGTTTCTTCAACCAGCCGCTTAAAGTCCTCGCTGGTAAGATCGCGATTAGGATCATCTCCAAAAAGATGTTGATATGTCTTGCATGCATACTTGTCTATTTCTGAAGATAGAACATTCTCAAACTGGCCTGTTAATTCAAACCCTTTTCGAATTCCTCCGATTCCGGCACACAAGTCAATGGTTCGATATGGAGGCTGCGGCATAACACGAAGTTCGTCCAGAATGGTAGATATACAATACTCCATTTCTTTCAGTATTTCATGTCCCCAGAATCTGAGTACCACCCAGCCTTGTTCCTGTAGCCGTGCGGTAACATCTTGATCTCTCTGTATATTTCGCTCAATTTTAGGCAGCCAGAAATCGCGGTTGCTTTTGATTTCATTTTGAGCATTCTCCCAATCATAACCATGCCAGAAATCACCATCACAAAACACTGCGATTTTACGAGCAATAAATGCAATATCAGGTTTTCCAAAGATCGTTTTATTGTTTCTTGTGAAAGTTGTAACACCATAACGGATTAACTCCTCACAAAGAAGCTTTTCAAGTGCTGTATCGCTATTGCGCACCCGGCTCATGTTGTATTGTATTTGTTCTTTTGTCTTTTTGCGAGCCATTGTGCATCACCCCTCATTTTGAAAGAGTAACTGACATGTTACATATGGTGCTTATCAATAGGGACTATGTGAGACCAAATATATCCTATCAGTTTCGATGTCCAATAAAACGGACATTTCCATTATCAGCCACGAAATTTCTGCCGCAACTCATACGTACCATCACCAGTACAGTCCCATTTAGGAACAATAAGATTATTCCTCTTTCACGAGTTCCACAATATCGCAGAGATCACACTCCAACGCTCTACATATCTTTGTAAGAATCTCCGTACTGACATGTTCATTCTTCCCCAGCTTGGCCAATGCAGTGGTGGAAATTCCCGTAGCCAGACGAAGGTCTTTCTTTTTCATATTTTTATCAATGAGAAGCTTCCATAATTTATTGTAACAAACAGCCATAATAACACCTCACATGCAGGTTGTGCCATAATACGACATAATTATAGCATAGTCCATATCCCCATGTCTATTTATTTCAAGATAAAAAATCTATTATTTAGATTTCCAATTTGATATTCAAAGCACTGGCATAAGTTTATCCTCTACAAATTACGAAAGAGGCAAATGTAATATCTGCATTGATAAGTTCCATGCAGTTGACGATCCTTTTCTTTGTTTATAGCGGTGTAGTTTTTGAAAGCAGAAATAACTTGATTAACTGTTGCTGCTAAGGTAAAATGTGCTTACGATATGTTTTGTAAAAATCAAGTTAGATTGTGCGACAATTTGTACTGTAAACGATAATTTACAGCAGCAAGCAGCCACACTATACGGGAAGTATTTTCCGTATACTGTTACCGATGATTTACCTGCTGGCTGGCGCGTCGGCACCGTTGGTGAGATCGTGGAGATACACGATAGCAAGCGCATTCCTCTTTCGGGCGCACAGCGCGCGAAGATGGAAAAGCGGATTTATCCATATTACGGTGCTGCATCGCTCATGGACTATGTCGATGAGTATATATTCGATGGCAAATACCTGTTACTTGGCGAAGATGGAACTGTAGTGGACGATGCTGGCTAGCCGAAAGCGCCTTCCTCCTTGCAGGTGGCAGGGATTTTCACGGTGCCTCCGTTCCAGTTATGCGCCCCGGACTCCGTCTTGCCACATACAGTGCAGGTCCGAAAATGGGTTTTCTCATCTGCTGACCAGTCTGAAAACGTATGTCCGGCTATGGGCAGCGTCTCTTTTCGGGATGCGCCGCACTCGGTACAGGAAAAGGTTTTCTCGCCCTGAGCCAGGCAGGTCGGTTTTGTCGTTATCGTCCCGCTGTCCCAGGTGTGCGCCTTTGTTTCTTCCCCGCCGCAGACCGTGCAGGTCCGTTTATGGCTCGCTCCGTCCGCCTGCTGCCATCCGCCGTAGGTATGTCCTGCCGGGGGGATACTCTCTGTTTTTGTCGCGCCGCAAACGCCACAGGTAAAGGTTTTTATTCCGGCTCCCGTGCAGGTTGCCGCTGAGGCAACTTCTCCCGCGTTCCAGGTGTGGGAATTGGATTCCGTGGCGCCGCACACCGCGCAGACCCGGCTGTGGCCGTTTCCCATGTCCGCCCAGCTGCCAAAGGAATGCTGACATTCCGCAGGCGGTTCTTCTTCCGCATTCGTCTTTTCTTCCCCTTCTGCGCAAACCGGTATCAGCATGGAAACCATCAGAACCGCCGCAGACAGAAAGCTGACTATTTTTTTCATATCAGTCCCCTCCATTTCTGTTTTGAACCATATAGAATATAACGTTTCTACTGACCGGATTATAACGCCGATATCCTAATTTTCTACATTTACAAACCTTCTCCTTTTCCGCTATAATATGCAGAAAAGGAGGCAGGCAGTGTTACAATTCCCGCTGTTCGTGCGTTATATGGTTAGGAATAGAATGAAATTGGTGGTTTCTTATGCGGCGAAAGAAAAATACGCAGTCAGACCTTTCTGACAATAAATCCTTTTTTCTGGATTTTTACGAAGAAAACAAAGGTTTTCTCTTCTTCACAGCGAAAAAATATGCCAACGATCCCAGCGAGCAGGAGGATATCGTGCAGGACACAATTCTTCGTCTATTAAGGCATATCAGCACTTTGCGGACGCTGGACAAAAACCGATCGCTGAAGTATATTGCGTTAACTGTCCGTTCCTCCTTTTTGGATCATGAGCGAAAAAAGCACAACGCAAACGTGTTGTACATGGACGATCAGATGCTGGAAGCCCTTCTGCGTGAAGAGGAGCCTGCGGCGCAATCCAACGATCCCATAACCGTACATCTCGAGGTCATGACGCTCCGCCAGTCCCTTCCGGCGAGGGATTGGATGGTTCTGGAAGGGCGGTATCTACTCGGCTATTCCTATGATGAGCTTGCGGAGCAATTGGGCCTTACACCGGAGAACACCCGAATGATCGTTTCCAGAGCGAAGGAAAAGGCTCGCAGACTATTACTCAGCACTTCTGAGAGGGGAGGCAGTACAGATGCAGGATAATCGTACAAAAGCGCTTGAAGATGCGTTTGGAGACGCGGCGCTGAATCTGATTCTGGACGAATACGCCGGGGAAAGCGGTGCGCAGCTTCTGAAGGAATATGAACACGCTGCCCGCGTTTCTTCCCCAAAGCTTGACGCCCTCTGTAAAAAACAAATTTACACCGTCTTTCGAAAAAAACAGCTATGCACAGCCGCCGTGCGGTGCGTAAAAGCGGCTGTCCTGACCATCGCTTGTCTGGGGGTCTGCCTTACGATGGCTATGTCTGTCGAAGCCATTCGGGTTCCGGTTCTGAATTTCTTTCTGGAACGCACTCCGCGTTACACCCAGTTCAGCACCCAGCCAAGTGGTAATTCTGAATCCACGAGCGTTTTTGCGGCGCTCAATTCAGAACGGGAGTCCTTCACGCCAGAGGGATATACCCTGTTCCGCGCGGAATACGGCGCCGCCTCCTTTACCGCCGTCTACAGCAATCCGGCGGGAGACAGCGCCAACATCAGCGTTTTTGACACGCATGGGAATCTTCGGGTGGATTCCGAGGATTGCACGGAAACAAGGCTCACGGTCAATGGTCTGGAAGCCATTCACTGGAAGAACAATCGGGATCCATCGCAAAGTGTTCTCCTGCTGGTCCCGGAAAAGGAAATTGTCTGCCATCTGTATGCCAGCAATATGACGGAATCAGATTTCTGGGATTTCATATATGGCTTTGCCGCATTTTTGTAGGTTTCCTGCATTTGCAGAGAACGCCGCCTGATGATGCTAAAAAACCTCCGGCCCGGTGGGTCGGAGGTTTTTGTGTTGGGATTACTTGAGGCCTGCCTGCTCCAGCAGCGCGGGAATCTTGGACTCCCAGCCCAGGCTCATAATATGCACGCCCTGGCAGTAGGGCTTGCACTCCCGGATGATCCGGGCGGCGATTTCCACGCCGGTGATACCGGCCTTGGTTTTCTCCTTGTCGGCCTGCAGCTCGGCGATCAGCTCGTCGGGGATGTGAACGCCAGCCACGTTGTTGTTCATGAACTTGCACATACCGGCGGACTTGGGAATGATGATGCCCACCTGAACAGGCTTGCCAAACTGCTTGGCTTTTTCCATGAACTTGATGAACTTCTCAGGCTCAAACACAGCCTGGGTCTGGAAGTACTCGGCGCCGGCCTTGACCTTGCGCTCCATCTTCACCAGCTGGGCGTCCACGGAGTCAGAGCAGGGAGACACAACCGCACCCTTGGCAAACTTGGGGGGCTCACCCACCAGAGCGTTGCCGCCCAGATCCACGCCGGTCTCCAAAAGGCTGGCGGTGTGCAGCAGGGACACGGAGTCCAGATCAAAGACGGGCTTGGCCTGGGGATGGTCGCCCAGCTTGGTGTGGTCGCCGGTCAGGCACAGGATGTTGTCGATGCCCAGCATGGCGGCGCTCAGCAGGTCAGACTGCAGGGCGATGCGGTTCCGGTCACGGCAGGTCAGCTGGAAAATGGGGTTCAGGCCCGCGTCCTTCAGAACCTTACAGGTAGCGAGAGACCCTAAGCGCATAACAGAGGACTGGTTATCGGTGACGTTGACAAAGTCAACGCCGGAGAGGTACTTCTTGGCCTCCTCCACCATGCCGTCAATATGAATTCCTTTGGGAGGGCCGACTTCGGCAGTAACTACAAATTCACCGTTATCAAACAGTTCCGTAATTCTCATAATTCTATTCGCTCCTAATATTATTCAGATTCTTTGGCGGCCTTGGTAGCCTCGTCGGTATTGAAGTCATGCAGCTGCGTGGGGCATTTCAGAACGTCCAGACGGCCCTGAGCCTTCAGGCGCTGATATATCCGCTCCCAGCCGCATTCCATGTCGGGATTGACCTCGCACTTGCCGTTCTTGGTACCGCCGCAGGGGCCGTTTACCAGGCTCTTGGAGCAGGCGGTAATGGGGCAGATGCCGCCGGTCAGGTTCAGGAAGCACTCGCCGCACTGACCGCAGTCGTATTCCAGAGGAGTAACACCCTGGAAGCCGGGCAGCTCAATGGTATCGCAGCAGGCGTAAACGGGCTTGTCCTCCAGAACCTCGGAGATGGTCTGCACGCCGACACCGCAGGAGAACACCAGAACCGCGTCCGCCTCAGCGATCTTCGCCATGGGCGCACGCAGCCGCAGAGCCAGCTCCGTGGGGTTGCACACATAGTCGGTGGTCAGGGTGCCCACGACCTTGCCCTCATCCGCTAATCTTTTCTGCAGAGCCTTTGCCTCTTCCTCAGGGAAGCCAACTTCTTTACAGCCGTGACAGTTGATGATGAAAACCTTGCCGGAAGTCAGGGAAGCGATTGCTTCTTCAGATTTCAATTTCGTGATTAACATATGTTTCCTTCGTCCCCCTTATTTCTTCTTCAGCAGAGGCGCGATCATACCCTTGGCGGCGTTGATCTTGGACACCAGAGGAATCTTGGACGAGCAGATATACTCACAGCACTTGCAGGAGAAGCAGTCCATCACGTTCAGCTTCAGCAGGGTGTCGGTATCACCCAGCTGGGCGTACTTGTAGATATCCAGCGGCTGCAGCTCCATGGGGCACACGTCCACGCAGCGGCCGCACTTGATACATTCCTTCTCCTCGGTGTGGTCGGCGGCGATGGCGATGATGCCGTTGGAGCCCTTGATGATAGGCACATTGGTGTCATTGATGGGAGCGCCCATCATGGGGCCGCCCATCTTCAGAACCACATCGTCGCCGGTGATGCCGCCGCAGTGATCGATAATCTCCTGCACATTGGTGCCCAGCTTCACGATGTAGTTGCCGGGGTTGCGGATGAACTCGCCGGTGACGGAGACCACACGCTCAACCAAAGGCATACCCTTCTGGATGGCGTCGGAAATAGCCTTGGCGGTAGAGGTGTTGCTCACCACGCAGCCCACGTCGGCGGGCAGCTTGCCGCTGGGCACGGAACGGCCCATGACCTTCTTAATGAGCATCTTCTCAGCGCCCTCGGGGTACTGAGTCTTGGCGGCGCAGACGCGGATATTGTCGTAAGGAGCGACCTTTTCTTCCATCAAAGCGATGGCGTCGGGCTTATTGTCCTCGATGAGGATGACGCCCTCGGGGGCGCTGACGGCCTTCATCATGGCCCGCAGGCCGAAGACGATGTCGTCGGCATACTCCAGCATGACCCGATGGTCGGCGGTCAGGTAAGGCTCACACTCGGAGCCGTTGATGAGAACGGCATCGATGGGCTTGCCGGGCTTCAGCTTGACGTAGGTGGGGAAGGTTGCGCCGCCCATGCCGACGATGCCCTTCTCCTTGACGATCTCAACGATCTCATCGGGAGTCAGCTCCTCCAGAGGCTTATTCGGCACAACAGACTCATGGAGGGTGTTCTTGCCATCGTTCTTAATGACCACGCTCATGATGCCGGGGCCCTTGTTGGGATGGGTATGAGGCTCCACGGCGATGACGGTGCCGCTGACGCTGGAATGGACAGGGGCGCTGATGAAGCCCGCCTGCTCGCCGATGAGCTGACCGACCTTCACGGTGTCGCCGGGCTGAACCACGGGGTTTGCGGGGGCGCCGATGTGCATGGCCAGCGGGATGATAACGGTGTCCGGCTCGGGGAACTTCTGCAGAGCCAGATGCTCGGTGTACTCCTTGTTTTCAGTGGGATGGACGCCGCCGTAGAAGCCCTCGTAGCGCTTGGCACGGGCCTCTTCTACGTAGGCCTTGATGGTGTCCACGTCATTTACGGAGTAATCCCGCAGCTGAATGGGCTGATCCAGGAATTCCTTGGTTCTGCCCTGCTGCTCCAGACGCTGATAAATCTTCTCCCAGGCGCAGTCCTTCTTGGGGTCGATTTCGCACTTGCCGTTCTTGGCGCCGCCACACTGGCCATTGACCAGACTCTTGGTGCAGTCCACAATGGGGCAGATGCCGCCGGTGACGTTCAGGTAGCACTGGGCACAGGCGCCGCAGGTCTTTTTCGTCAGGGCCATGCCATGGTGGCCGATGTAGTTCAGGGAGTTGGTTGCCGTAAAGACGGGAACGCTCTGAAGATCCGCCACGGTCTGCACGCCGAGACCGCAGGAGATGACCACCACATTCTCGGTGCCTTCCGGCACAATTCCCGCCAGCTTCTTCTCGGTCTGCACCTTGTTGCAGAGGAAATCCAGCTTTGCGGTTCCGGTGATGGTTTTTCCCTGTTCCTGAGCAATGGCGGCGAACGCACCGCTTTCCGGCTCTTCGGTTGTGTTGAACTCTTTGAAGCACTTGTTGCAGGCGACTACAAAGAAGTTATCCTTCCCTGCGAGCAAGCCTTCCAGTTCTTCTTTGCTCTTTAACACATACTTGGTATAATCCACCAAATATCACCTTCTTATCCTTTTGTTCTTCGTTTGCGAGCAAACGATTACAGAATGGATTATATCATACACACCATACAAATGTCCAGTATTTCCCACGCTTTTTTTCAGTAAATTTTCCTTATTTCCCTTCCTTTAGTTAGCATTCGCTAATTTAATTTGTCAAAAGCGGGCGCTTACCGGGCACAGCGCGGTCTTTTTGCGGACGTGGATGGAGTGCGGCCCGGCAATTCGCTCCCGTTGCAGCGCAAAAACTGCCCGGTTTGCTGGAAACCGGGCAGTAATTGCTATCTCGTGCTCGCTCCTCAATGCTGTTTCCAGGTGCTGCGGGAAAACAGAACCAGAATCGGGAAAATTTCCAGTCTGCCTGCCAGCATATCCAGAATCAGCACCAGTTTGGAAATCACGCTGTAGGCGGCGTAATTGCAGGTAGGGCCCACCGCCTCCAAACCAGGGCCGATGTTATTAAAGCAGGCCAGCACCGCGCTGAAATTCGTTCCGATGGAAAAGCCGTCCAGAGAAATCACCACAAAACTGAGCAGCAGAATAATGATGTAGGCGGAAAGATACGCATTCGCTCCATCGAGTACCTTTTCGTCCATCACCTGATCGTTGATACGGATGGACTGGACCCGGCGGTGGTGAAGCACCTGGTGGATATTGCGCCGCAGAATCTTAAACAGCAGCAGCACCCGGGCGCATTTCAGGCCGCCGCCGGTGGAACCGGCACAGGCGCCGATCACCATGAGCAGAAGCAAAAGGCTCTGGGAAAAGGCAGGCCACTGTCCAAAATCCGTGGTGGCAAAGCCCGTGGTCGTCATGATGGAGGAGACCTGAAACGCCGCGTGACGGATCGTCTCGCCGATCGTGGGATAAAAACCCCGCAGGTTCAGGGTGATGAGCAGAATGCTGCCCAGCATAATTCCCACATACAGGCGCAGCTCCTCGTCCTTGAAAACGCTTTTGAAATTCCCCAGCATCAGCAGATAGTAGCAGCTGAAATTCACGCCGAACAGCGCCATAAACACCGTTGTCACATTCTGAATGTAGGGAGAATAGCCGGCGAGGGAATCATTTTTCACGCCGAAGCCGCCTGTGCCGGCAGTGCCGAAGGCGGTGCAGACCGCTTCCAGCAGGGGCATTTTCCCGATGACAAGGAAAATAATGTTGGCAATGGTCAGAATCAGGTACAGAATATACAGAATTACCGCGGTTTTCCGTATTTTGGGCACCAGCTTGCCCACGTTGGGGCCGGGGCTTTCCGCCCGCAGCAGGTGCATGGTAAAGCCCTGCCCCTTGCCGTTGCCCGGCGCGAAGGCCAGAAGGAACACCAGGACGCCCATGCCGCCCAGCCAGTGGCTGAAGCTGCGCCAGTACAGGATTCCCCAGGAAAGAGACTCCACCTCCGGCAGGATGGATGCGCCCGTGGTCGTAAAACCGGACACAATCTCAAAAAACGCGTCTATGAATTTGGGAATCTCCCGGGAAAAATAGAAGGGCAGGCAGCTCAGCAAACTCAATACAATCCAGCTGACACCCACACAGACCAGTCCCTCCCTTGCGTAGAAGGCACTGGGCGCGCTGCGGCAGGTCAATTGAAGCAGGCCGATGACTACGGCAAAAATGCCCAGTGTGAGTAAAAAGCCATAAACCGCCCTGTCCTCCCGGTAATACAGGCTGATCATCAGCGCCGGAAGCATGAACACCGCGCCGATTGTCAGAATCTGGGCAACAAAACGCCCCATCATTTTGTAATTCATGGCAAATCCTTCAAGCAAAAATGTCGTTCAGCTGGCGAAGCGTACCCTGACCACTGGTAACCACTACGATGGTGTCTCCCCGGGTGAAGGAGGACTCACCGCCGGGGATCTCCGTGTGGGGGCCGTGGGTGATGCTTACCAGCAGCACATTCTCCTTCAGCTTGAGATCCTTCAGGGGCGTGTCACAGTGTATTGTCGTTTCGTCCACATGAAACTCCACTGCCTCCGCCTGTCCATGGGCAATCATGTGCACGCTCACCGCCGCGCCAGTCTGATTCTGCATGGCGCGCACGTACCGTGCAATATTGTTGCAGCACAGCTCTCTGGGGCAGACCACACTTCCCAGCGCCAACGCGTCAATCATGGCGTGGTTTTCCATACGGCTCAGCTTGGTGATCACCTGAGGCACGCCCCTGCTCTGGGCATACAGGGAGATAATCATATTCAGCTCATCAATACCGGTCAGGCTTACCAGTGCGTCCACTTTGGACAGTCCCTCGCTTTCGAGAAGCAGGTGATCCGTGCTGTCGCCGTGAAGAACAGTCACGTTGGGCAGCAGGGCGGAAAGCTCCTGGCAGCGTCCGTAATCTCTTTCAATGAGCTGAACGGAAATGCCATGTCTGTCCAGCATGGCCGCCAGGTAGAAGCTGACCCGTCCGCCGCCGCATAGCATAACCCGGCGCACCCGGCGGGTGATAATGCCGAGATTGCGCAGCAGGGTCGTCAGGTTCTGGGCCGGAGCGGTCACAAAAATGCGGTCGCCCTCCCTGAGGACGAAGCTGCCGTTGGGCGCAATGGCAGTCCCGTTTCGCAGAACAGCACAAACCAGCACCCGGCAGCCCACCACGCTGTCCATATCGCTCAGCGCCACATTGCAAAGCTTACTGGCGGCGTCAATGCGCAGCTCCACGATCTCCGTGCGTCCCTTGGCGAAGGTATCCCGCTTGAGGAAGCCGGGGTATTGCAGCAGGTGGGCAATCTCCTGCGCCGCCTGCTTTTCCGGATTGATGGTCATGGAAAGGCCGAACACATCCTTCATGGTGTAGATCTGCTCGGTATATTCCGGGTCCCGGATTCTGGCGATGGTGTGCAGCTTCGGATTGAGGCAGTGTGCCGTGGTGCAGCACAGCAGGTTGATTGCGTCAGCATCCGTCGCCGCGATCAGCAGCTCCGTCTCCCGGACACCCGCCTGCAGCAGCGTGTTCATGGACGCGCAGTTGCCGGAAACTGCCATAACATCGTATTGCTCCTGAGATTCCTCAAGGACACGGGTATCGGTATCGATCAGCGTAACGTCATGGCCCTCAGCAGACAGCAGCCGCGTCAGCGTAGAGCCAACCTTTCCGTTGCCGGCAATGATGATATTCATAGCAACCCCCGATTCTTGGAAAAAATCTACATTTCTGCTCATTGTATCATCAATCCATGCAAAAGACAACTGTTTTTTGCGTACAGAAAAGCCCGCCGCTTTGAAAGCGGCGGGCTCCTCCGTTTGGAAAGAAGAGAGGTAGAAAAGAGGGTCTGTACGAATGAAAGGCAGGCGGCTCACGGCTTCCGCCGCCTTTCATGGTTATAGGATAAAGCGCGATTATTGCGGGAATATAAACGATGACAAAACAAATTGTGTACGGTTCATTAAGAATTCCTTATCATTTTATCAATTGTGCGGTAATTTCTTGACTTACTGGCAAAAACTGTGTATTCTGAGTGTCAGAGAATTGACCCATCGGAAACAGGAGGTATTTTGCATGAATGAATACGAACAGGCACTGCAATTAAAGGAAGAAACCGTAGCCCACCGCCGGTTCTTCCACCAAAACGCCGAGATCGGGCTGGAAATGCCCAAGGCCGTGGACTATGTGATGCAGGAGCTGACGAACGCCGGGCTTCAGCCCCGGAAGTGCGGACACGGCGTCACCGCCCAGCTGGGCTCCGGCGGCAAGACGCTGCTGCTCCGGGCCGACATGGATGCCCTGCCCATGCCGGAACTCAGCGGAGAACCCTTCGCCTGCCCCACCGGCACCGAGGCCCACACCTGCGGCCACGATTTCCATGCCGCCATGCTGCTGACCGCCGCGAAAATGCTCAAGGAGCGGGAAAGCGAACTGAAGGGTACCGTCCGCTTTATGTTCCAGCCCGCCGAGGAGACCTTCGAGGGCAGCCGGGATATGATTGCGAACGGCATCCTTGACGGTGTGGACGCCGCCCTTGCCTTCCATGTCTCCCCCGGCAAGATGCCCGTGGGCCTCGTGATGTACAACAGCACTGGCACCATGATGTTCTCCGTGGACGGCTTTCGCATCACCATCTACGGTCAGGGCGGTCACGGTGCCTATCCCCACACCGCCGTTGACCCCATTAACATCGGCGTTCACATCCATCTGGCCTTGCAGGAGCTGATCGCGAGAGAAGCCGACCCCACCCATGCCTGTGTGCTGACCATCGGTCAGTTCAGCGCCGGTTCCGCCGCCAATATTATTCCCGATGAGGCGGTTCTGCAGGGCACCCTGCGCACCAACAACCGGGAGTCCCGGGATAAGCTGGTGCGGCGCATCAAGGAAGTGGCGGAAAAAACCGCAGCAGTCTACGGTGGTACGGTGAGTATCGGGTGGATTTCTCAGGTTCCTCCCCTGATCTGCGACCACGACCTTGTGGAGTCCGTCATCGGCTATATGAAGGAACTGCCAGTTCCCAATATGGCTTTCTATCCCAATGTTACCGCCAGTGCTTCCGAGGATTTCTCCATCGTGTCGGAAAAGGTTCCCACCGCCTTTATCTACCTGTCCTCTGGTTTCTCCGACGAGCGCGGAGACTATCCCGCCCACAATCCCAAGGCCATGTTCAATGAGGATGTGTGCCCCAACGGCGCGGCTTTCCTGACCCACTGTGCCAAGCGCTGGTTGGAAGATCACGACTGAATCGAAATGATGGGCAGGGGCACCGTCCGTTAGAACCGTAGGGGCGCCCATTGAGGGGGGATTCCTCAGCAGACGGTCAGTGGCCGTCCCTACGTCTATATGCGATAGACATTTTCACAATTGAAGGGCGTGTTGCAGCACTTTGCAACACGCCCATTCCTATTTTAAGTTTTGTGCCGCGATATTGCTGCGGGCAAACAGGATTCGTCCCGCTCCATCCGCTGTCTCAGAAAGGAACTCCCCTTTGGGATCCCCCGCCGGATACAGCTCCATGAGCTTACTCTCGCCATCCGGGTTCACCGTAAACAGGAGAATGTGGTCTTTGCAGAAGAAATATGCGCCGCAAAAGCCATCCCCCGTCCCACAGGGATCCTCCGGGCTTGAAATAATGCCCTCATGGAACTGGTACAGCCGTCCATCCTCCGCACCGTACCAGCTGCCGGTAAAATCCGCCGGGTCAACGGCTGTCTGTAACAGCAGGCAGCACCCGGCAATCAATACAGCCAAAACAATTCCCAATGCCATCCAACGTTTCATGGAGTTCCTCCGGTTTCCTGTTCGTGAGACTATTATACACGTCCCGCTCTGAAACCGCAATCCCTCCGGGCGAAAAATTATGTAAACTTATTTTGTCAATTTTCGACAAATCCGATAAAAGCAAAAGCCCGGTCACAGACCGGGCTTTCAGCATATTGTTTAATTCTTCAGGCTTTGCAGCGGCGCGGGAATTCTGCCGCCCCGGGCCACAAACAGCTCGCTTCCCTTATCGTGCACCGGCATCACCGGCGCGCTGCCGAGCAAGCCGCCCATTTCCACCCGGTCGCCCACCACCTTGCCGGGGGCGGGGATGATGCGCACAGCGGTGGTCTTGGAGTTCACCATGCCGATGGCCGCTTCGTCGGCGATAATGGCGGAAATGGTTGCGGCGGAGGTATCCCCCGGCACCGCGATCATGTCAAGACCCACAGAACAGACGCAGGTCATGGCTTCGAGCTTATCCAGCACCAGCGTGCCGGACTCGGCGGCCGCAATCATGCCCTCATCCTCAGACACAGGAATAAACGCGCCGGACAGGCCGCCGACGTGGTTGGACGCCATGACGCCGCCCTTCTTCACCGCGTCGTTCAGCATGGCAAGAGCAGCGGTAGTGCCATGGGTGCCGCAGACCTCCAGGCCCATTTCCTCCAGAATCCGGGCCACGCTGTCACCCACAGCGGGGGTCGGCGCAAGGCTCAAATCCACGATGCCGAAGGGCACGCCCAGCCGCTTGGAAGCCTCCCGGCCCACCAGCTGACCCATGCGGGTGACCTGGAAAGCCGTCTTTTTGATGGTTTCCGCCACCACGTCAAAGGGCTGGCCCTTCACGCCCTGAAGAGCATGATAGACCACGCCGGGGCCGGACACGCCCACATTCAGCACGCACTCCGGCTCGCCGATGCCGTGGAATGCGCCGGCCATGAAGGGGTTATCCTCCACCGCGTTGGCGAACACCACCAGCTTGGCACAGCCCAAACCGTCATTATCTGCGGTCAGTTCCGCGGTTTTCTTCACAATCCGGCCCATTTCCGCAACGGCATCCATGTTGATGCCCGCCTTCGTGGAACCCACGTTCACGCTGGCGCAGACCCGCTCCGTGGCCTTCATGGCCTCGGGGATAGAGCGAATCAGCTTCCAGTCGCTGTCGGTACAGCCCTTCTGCACCAGGGCGGAAAAACCCCCGATGAAGTTGACGCCGCAGGTTTTCGCGGCGGCGTCCAGCGTCCGGGCAATCTCCACATAGGACTCCGTCTGACAAGCAGCGGCCACCAGAGAAATCGGCGTCACAGAAATCCGCTTGTTCACAATGGGAATCCCGAATTCCTTCTCGATTTCCTCGCCGACCTTCACCAAATCTTTCGCGCGGGAGGTGATCTTCCTGTAAATCTTGGCACAGCAAACGCTCAGGTCCGCGTCACAGCAATCCAGAAGGCTGATGCCCATGGTAATGGTACGGATATCCAGATGGCGCTTTTCAATCATATCCTGGGTCGCCAGGATTTCATTGTAGTTCAGCATGGGCTCACCTCAGATTCGGTGCATGGCTTCAAAGATATCCTCCCGCTGCACGCGGATGGACAAGCCCATCTCCCTGCCCAGCACGTCCATTTTCGTGACCAGCTCGGCAAGGGGAACGTTGCACATGGATACCTCCACTACCATCATCATGGTAAAATAGCCCTGCATGACGGTCTGGTTGATGTCCAGCACGTTCACTTCAAACCCGGCAAGGGCGGTACAGACATTGGCAATGATGCCCACCCGGTCCTTGCCCACAACGGTAACAACTGCTTTCATAGCGCAATCCCCTCTCAGACTTCGTAATCCGCAGCCACGCGGCTGTCCAGCAGATGGAAGAAGTGAGTCTTGGCTTTCTGATGCAGGGGATGGGTGGCATAGGCAGTCAGGGCCTCTTTGCTCTCAAACTCGGAATACAGCGCATAGTCCATGCCGTTATAGGCCTGACGAATCTCCATTTTCAGAAGGCCGGGAATCCTGCCCACCAGCGGCTCCAGAACAGAAGCAACGACCTTAACCGCTTCTGCCTTATCGACGCCTTCCTTGAATGTATACAGAACAATGTGCTTAACCATCTGTTTTTTCCTCCTGTCGTTTTTTCTTATTTTGTCTCCATTGCATGACTGTATTGAACAAAGCAGCCACAAGCCATAAAGCCGCGATAACAAAGTCAAACTGATTTCCGTCCCGGAAACCATGCAACGTCCACAAAGCGGTGCACAGCAGTTCAGTGACAATCAGAAACGTATACATTTCGCTCACACCTTTCGTAGGTAAAACGCAAAAATGCCACTTTAAAAAACCGGGGCCACTTGCGCAGCCCCGGTATGATTATGAAGCCTTACTCAGCGTCCTCGCCGCTATCCTCCAGCAGAGCGCGGATGGACAGGGAGATGCGCTTGTTCTCAGCGTCCACATCGGTAATCTTGACCTTGACCTCCTGACCCTCGGACAGCACATCCTCGGGCTTGCCAATGCGGCGGTCAGCGATCTGGGAAATGTGGATCAGGCCGTCGACACCGGGCAGAATCTCAGCGAAAGCGCCGAAGGTCATCAGCTTGACAATCTTTGCATCCACCACATCGCCAACGGAGTAGTTGGTCATGAACTGGTTCCAAGGGTTCATCTCAGCAGTCTTGTAGCCCAGAGAAATCTTGTGCTTCTCAGGGTCGAAGGAGATGACGTAAACGTCGATCTCATCGCCGACCTTCACAACGTCAGCGGGAGTCTTGATGCGGTTCCAGCTCAGCTCGGAGACGTGAACCATGCCGTCCACACCGCCGATGTCCACAAAAGCGCCATAGGAAGTCAGGGACTTCACAACGCCGTGGTACTTCTTGCCGACCTCGATCTCGGACCAGATCTTCTCCTGCGCAGCCTTGCGGGCCTCGGAGGTGACGGCACGGATGGAGCCGATGACACGGCGGCGGGCACGGTTGACCTCGGTGATCTTCATCTGCACGGTCTTGCCCACCATGCCGGCCATGTCGCCGCCCTTGGCGATGCCGGACTGGGAAGCGGGAATGAATACCCGGATGCCCTTCACATTGGCAACCAGACCGCCCTTGTTCTCCTCGGTGATGGTGCCTTCCACAGTGGTCTTGTCCTCCACCCACTGGGCCATGTCGTCCCAGACCTTCAGGCCGTCCAGCTTCTTCTTGGACAGCTGCACGGTGCCTTCCTGATCGTTGACGCGGACAACGAACACTTCGATCTCGTCGCCCACCTTCAGAATATCCTCGGGCTTGACGGAAGGATCGGTGCTGACTTCGTCATAAGGGATGTAGCCGGCGTGCTTGGTGCCCAGATCCACCTGAACCTCGGTGTTACCGATACCGGTAACCGTGCCAACGACCTTATCTCCTGTATTTAAAGTCTTGATGGACTGCTCGAGAAGCTCGGCAAAGTTCTCCTCCTGCACAGCCTCAGCATTGGTAATTTCGCTCATAGTCTTGTTGACCTCCTTTATAATCCACGCCGGAGTCGACGCACCGGCAGTGATTCCAACATCGCTGACACCGGAAAAGTCCTCCGCTTTCAGCTCGGCGGCGTTATCCACCAGAAAGACTTTATCGCAGTGTTCTCGGCAAATCATAGCGAGACGGCCTGTGTTGGAACTCTTGGGGTCTCCGACAACGACCATTGCCTGGCATACTTCACTCAGTTCTGCTGCTTCGCTTTGCCTATACTCAGTTGCTCTGCATATTGTATCAAAAATTTTCAAGTTAGTAAACTGTTTTTTTGCAATTTCACAGCACGATTTCCACAAAGATTCCGTGCTTGTTGTCTGTGAAACTATGCAAATTGCCGAATCTCGCAATTCCGCATGGGCTTTTCCCCAGTTTTCCAGATCCTCCGGGC
Organism: Clostridiales bacterium; assembly: GCA_022772525.1. Taxonomy (GTDB): domain Bacteria; phylum Bacillota; class Clostridia; order Oscillospirales; family Oscillospiraceae; genus Faecousia. The sequence goes on along the minus strand of JALFAD010000060.1, from coordinate 16,399 downwards.
CTGCAAATACCCGGCAGTCGGCGCACCATCCGGCGATACCCTCCACCTCCGGATGTGTGGGCGTGCCAATGATTATAGGAAGTCTTTCCTCCTCCTCTGCCCGGCTGACAATGCCGTGAATCCGTTTGACGAAGGGGCAGGTGGCATCGATGATCTCCACATTCTGCCGCTCCAGCCGCTCATACACCGCCCGGCTGACGCCGTGGGAGCGGATAATCACCGTCTCACCCGGCAGCGCTTCCTCAGGGGTATTGATCACCCGGACACCCATTTTTTCAAATTTATCCACCACATGACGGTTGTGGATGATGGGGCCGAGGGTCGCGACCTTTTTCCCCGCCTGAGCGGCCTGCTCCACCAGCTCCACTGCCCGGCTGACGCCAAAGCAGAAGCCGGCGCTTTTGGCGACCCGGACGCTCACCCCATCACCTTCTTCTCGATAATCTCTTTCATGGTGGCGATGACCTCGTCAATGCCCATGTCAGAAGTGTCCAGCTTGACGGAATCCCGGGTCATCTTCAGAGGCGCCACTGCCCGGTGGGTGTCCTGATAGTCCCGTTGCTCAATTTCTTTAAGAATCTTCCCGTAATCCGCCTTCTGGCCCTTTTCCAGCAATTCCTTTGTACGGCGGCGGGCGCGAACCTCCGGAGATGCCGTCAGGAAGAATTTTACCGTGGCGTTGGGAAGCACCACCGTGCCAATGTCCCTGCCGTCCATAATCACATCGTGATTTTCGGCTACCTCCCGCTGCATATCCAGCAGCATATCCCGGACAATGGCATGGGCGGAGATAATACTGGCCTTCTGGGAAATCTCCTGGGTGCGGATATCCTTCGTCACGTCCATGCCGTTCATAATCATATGCTGCACACCTTCGGCATCGTACTCGATCCGGATGGTCAGCTCATCGATGTAGCGGGTGATGCCGTCGATATCCTTGGGACTGACACCCCACAGGTCAAAAAAGTACGCAACCGTGCGGTAAATCGCGCCGGTATCCACATAATGATAGCCCAGCTCCGCCGCCAGCCGGCGGGCGATGGTGCTCTTGCCCGCGCCGGCAGGGCCGTCAATGGCGATGGAAATTTTCTTTGCCATAAAAATACCTTCCTTTTTATCTGTCTCTCAGCTTTGCAAGGGCGGCGGCCTCCCGGGCCAGCACCTCCTGCGCCGTCATTCCCAGCGCGCTTCCGGTTTCCTCCGGGCTGGCTGGCCTGCCACCCTCCAGACCAAAGCGCAGCGTCAGCAGCTTTGCGTCCGTTTCGTCCAGAGCGGACAGTAGGTCACCGATCCGCTGGTGCATCTGGAACAGTGCGGTATCCTGCACCGCCTGCTCCGCTTCCGGGTCTTCTTCCTCTTCCTCCGGGCGCACCGCTTTATCCAGCATCCGGGCGTTGTCTATCATTTTTTTGACGGTCTGGGTCTCCTCAACGCTCATGTGAAGCTCCCCGGCAATTTCCTCCAGAGTGGGGTTGCGGCCCAGCTCTCCCAGCAGCCGCTCGTCCACCTGCCGGTAATCCTCCATGGTCCGGCGCATTTTCTGACCGATGCCGCTGTCATGTGCCTGCAAAATCACTGCCCGGGCCAGGTAGAACCGAATCCAGCGGTCCCGGTGGGCAGCGTACGCGCCCTCCCGGTAACAGCCGATGGCCTGCCACAGGCCCAGACTGCCCTCCTGAATCAGATCCATCAGCAGCACGCCGTAACCCACATATTCCTGTGCCAGCTCGATGACCCGGCGCAGGCCCAGATTGGTAAGCTTTTCCGCAGCGCTGCCATCGCTGGCACAGCGCTCTGCCAGCAGCTGCTCGTCACCGCAAACGGGAACCGCCGCCACTTCTTCCAGATACAGCCGCAGAGGGTCGTTTGGCTCCAGCGCCTCCGGGTGCATTCCCTCCTGAACCAGCTGGGTTTCCTGCTTCAGCCGCACGGCGGTTTCCCCGGTTCCGCCGTTTTTCGGCAGATCGGAGATATCCAGATTCACGCAGGCGGTTTCCAAATCCTGAAGGGCATCCTCCAGCGCCTGACCGTCCTCCTCTTCCAGCAGGGTCAGAAGCTGGGAAGCGGAAACGGTGTCGCCCATGGTCAGGGACATCCGAAATGTCTCCCACGGGTCCGGTTCAAAGGAAAATTCCAGATCATTCATTCAAAAAATCCTCCAATCCCAGACTTTCTCCGTCTTTTTGCAGCTTGTCCATGGCCTGACGCTCGATCTGCCGCACCCGCTCCTTGGAAATACCCAGCTTTTTTCCAATTTCCTCCAGCGAGTAGCACACGCCGTCCTCCATGCCGAAATGCAGCCGCAGAATCTGTTGCTGACGCGCATTCAGCCGGGACAGCAAATTGCGCATGGTCTTTTCCAGCTCCTGCCGCACCAGCTCCTCATAGGGCTGGGGCGAAAGGGAATCCTCCACCAGCGCGCCCAGCACGCCGTCATCGTCCTCACCGGTGGGTACGTCCAGCGAGCACACGTCCGGCTCCAGCCGCATCAGCTCTTTGACCTTCTCCTCCGGCATTCCCACCCGCCGGGCAATCTGGGCTGTGGTGGGTTCCTCACCGGTTTCCTGGGTCAGGGCATTTTTCGCCGCCTGCACCGCCCGCATTTTTTCGGCGGTGTGCAGCGGTACCCGGATGGGACAGCCATGGTTCAGAAGGCACCGGGTCACACCCTGACGAATCCATTTGGTAGCGTAGGTGGAAAAGCGGTAGTCCAGGGTATAGTCAAATTTTCGAGCCGCCGCCAGCAGGCCGATGCTGCCCTCCTGAATGAGATCCATCAGCGCCACGCCCCGACCGGCGTACTCTTTGGCTATGCTGACCACCAGCCGCAGATTGGAACCCACCATCTGGCGGATGGCATCCTCGTCTCCGGCGGCACAGCGGCGGGCAAGCTCCTTCTCCTCCTCGGCGGTCAGCCGGGGGTAGGTGCGGATCTCCCGCAAAAACTGGCGCATATCGTCTTCACCGGCGCTGACCGGCAGGTCTGTATCTTTTTCCAAAAGCTCTGTCATGGTTTTGTTCCTTTGCTCTTTTGCATTTTTTCACGGTAAAGCATAATGTCTTCCAAGGTTTTTGTCTGGGATTTCTGGTATTCCTCCCGAATGGTGCGGGAGCAGTCCGAAAGTCCCTCATGATTCACAGGCCCCGTCAGCCGCTGGGTAATCCCCGCAAGGCAGGCCATTTCCTCCGGGGTAAAGTCCGTCAGACCGGAAAGCGAGACTTCCAGCCCCTGCCGGTAGCGGCCTAGTAGCTGAGAAAATGCCCTTCCCATAAATTCACTGGAAAACATCTCCGGCTTCAACTCCGGAATTTCCTCGAACAGGGCAGGCTCCTTGAGAATCTGAGATAGCACCATTTCCTCCGCCCGGGCGGATTTCATATTGTCGTAACGCAGTTTTTTATCTATTGGCTGCAAATTGCGAACCGGGGACAAGTCAATTTTCTCCTGCTTTTTCTTCTCCTGATAGGTGCGCCGCCTGTAGGCCCGGCTGATTTCCTGCTTCATGGCGTCTTCCGCAATCCCGGCTTTTTCCGCCACCCGGTTTCCGTAGACCTCCCGCTGGACAGAGCTCACCAGCGTGCTGATCAATTCCGCGGACTCCTGAAGATATTTTACCTTCTGGTCGTCGTCCCGCAGGTCGTATTTTTTCAGGATGGCGTTCAGCTGGTACTCCACCCGGTTGGAGGATTCCTCCAAAAGGAGTTTAAAGCGGTCCGCACCGAACTTTTTCAGGTATTCGTCCGGGTCCTTGGCGTCCCGCATTTGCAGCACCTTCACCTGAAGGCCCGCCTTTTCCAGAATGGGAATGGCCCGCTTGGTGGCGTTCTGTCCCGCCTCGTCGCCGTCGTAGATCAGCACCACCTGTTCCGTGTACCGGGCCAGCAGATTGGCCCCGTCCTCGGTCAGAGCGGTGCCAAGGGATGCCACGGCGCAGTCAAAACCAAACTGGTGCAGAGCGATGGCATCCATATAGCCCTCCACCAGAATCATGTAGCCCAGCTTGCTTTTTTTCGCCAGATTCAGGGCAAACAGGTTCTTCCGTTTGTTAAAAATCAGGGTTTCCGGAGAGTTTAAGTACTTGGCGGCGGACTTATCCTGATTGTTCATAATCCGCCCGCCGAAACCGATGACGTTGCCGCGAACGTCAATAATTGGGAACATCAGCCGATCCCGGAACCGGTCAAAGAGATTGCCGTTTTTCCGGGAGACAGTCACAAGGCCGGAATCCCGCAGCTCCTGATCGGTATAGCCCTTGGTTCTCAGCCAATCCACCAGCGCCGTCCAGCTGTCCGGAGCGTAGCCGATGCCGAATTTTGTCAGAATGGATTTGGGCATTCCCCGTCCGGCGGCGTATTGCAGGGCATTGGCTCCAACGGGGGCATAGAGCTGGCTGTGATAAAATCGGGCCGCTTCCTTGTGCAGCGCCCACAGCCGCTCCTGCTGATGGTAGCGGGACTGGTACTGCTCGTCCTCCGGCACCTCCATCCCTGCCCGTTTGGCAAGGGCGCGGACGGCGTCGGGGTAGCTCAGGCCCTCAATTTCCATCTCGAAATTGATGACATTGCCGCCCTTGTGGCAGCCGAAGCAGTAATAGATGCCCTTATCCGGGGCGACGGAGAAGGAAGGCGTTTTCTCCCCGTGGAAGGGGCACAGGCCGAACAGGTTGGAGCCGGAGCGCTTCAGGTTCACATACTGCCCCACTACGTCTTCGATTGGATTTCGGGCGGTCAGCTCGTCCAAAAATGCCGGTGGAAACGCCATACTCCTCCTCCTTCCGTATCAGGTCAGTTATTATAGCACATTATCCCCGGACGTTCCAGCCCATGGGAATGAAAATTTCTTTATACTTATCGACGGCGTAGTTATCCGTCATGCCCGCAATGTAGTCGCAGACCGTCCGCTCCATGCCGTCAAAGGACAACTGAGGCTGAAAATCCTCCGGCAGGGCTTCGGGATGGGCAATGTAGTATTCGAATAACCTTGCCAGCATGGCTTTGGCCTTGCTCTCCTCCCCCTTTGCCACGGGGTTTCGATAGACCCGCTCGAACATAAAGGCACGCAAATCCTTCAGCGCCTTTTCCACCTGCGGGGTCAGGCAGATGGCCCCCGCTTCCCGGGAGGTACGGATCATGTCCGTCACCAGCGTGTTGATTCTGTCCCGGTGGGTATCTCCCAGAACGTCCGTAATATCCCGGGGTAAATCGTCGTTGGTCAGGATTCCCGCCCGGATGGCGTCATCAATGTCATGGTTGACGTAGGCGATCTGGTCGGAGCGGCGGACAATCTGGCCCTCCAGCGTCTCCGGCCAGTCTGGCCCCGTGTGGCCGACGATGCCCATGCGCACCTCATAGGTAAGATTCAGGCCCTGCCCGTCCTTTTCCAGCACGTCCACCACCCGCAGGCTCTGCTCGTTGTGGCGGAAGGGCTTTCCCATGCACTGGGACAGCGCCGCTTCGCCGGCGTGACCGAAGGGGGTATGTCCCAAATCGTGGCCCATGGCGATGGCTTCCGACAAATCCTCGTTAAGACCCAGCGCCCTGGTAATAGTGCCCGCGATCCGGGACACCTCAAGGGTATGGGTCATGCGGGTGCGGTAGTGGTCGCCCTCCGGCTGCAAAAACACCTGCGTCTTGTGCATCAGCCGGCGGAAGGCCTTGCTGTGGACAATGCGGTCAATATCCCGCTGGTAGCAGGTGCGCACGTCCTCCTCCCGGGGTTCCTCGTACCGGGGACGGCCCCGGCTCTTATCCGCAAAGGCCGCAAGAGGGTTCAGCCGCTTGTGCTCCAACCGCTCCAGTTCCTCTTTTACCGTCATAGTAACACCCCCGCACATAATTGATAGAGTTATTATTCAGTTGACAGTGAACAGTTGATAGTTGTGGTATCCCTTCGGGATGGACTTGATAAAGTATCCCGAAGAAATCTATTATATCTGGCTATTGTGATATTATCCCGCAGAAACTCCATAACTGTCAACTGTCCACTATCAACTGTCAACTATATTCTTCTTTACCACATTACTGAGCAGTCCTGGTCGAGGGGCCCAAAGGATGTACGTTAACTGCTCAGGTGCGTAACGCATTGTCAGCGGCCACTGACCGCAAAGGCCCGGTATTCCTGCCCAACTTCCATGCCCTCTACCGTGCCGGAGGTCATGTCCGTCAGCCTGTCAAGAAAGTTCTGGGTCTGGGCTTCCGGAAACAGCAGCTCCAACTCCACCTCCGCGCCAAATTCGGTATTCCGGACAATGCCGCCGAAGGCCTCCGCTTCCAGTCTGACCCGTTCATAGTAGGTATAGGGGCAGGGCACATACAGCACCGTCCACACCCGCTTCATGGATTTGCCCGCCGCGTCCACGGCGATTTTCGCGCCCTTGGTATAGGCCCGCACCAGTCCCCCGGCCCCCAGCAGAATGCCGCCGAAGTACCGGGTCACCACGCAGACCACGTTATAAAGATTCTCCCGCTGCAAGACCTGAAGCATGGGCATTCCCGCCGTGCCGCCGGGCTCACCGTCGTCGGAAAACCGCACTGCGCCGTCCCGGATGATGTAGGCCCAGCAGTTGTGGGTGGCATCGTAATGCTGCTTCTTCATCTCCTGAATCCGGGCAAGGGCTTCTTCCTCCGTTTCTACAGGCCAGATTCTTCCAATAAACCGGGACTTTTTTTCAATGAACTCCGCTTCCCCGAACTGCGTCGGGACAAGGTATTCGTCCACGCCCTCAGCACTCCTTCACAACGTACTCCCGGAGCCGTCCGTACAAAATGGCATCCAGAATCGTCTCCACCTCGATGCCCTGATCGGTGTACTCCACCTTCTTCACCTGGGCGTTGTCATGGAGCGTCTCCACCATGCCGCCCTTGGCGTAGGGGAAGCGCAGAATCACATGGTGCCGGGAATGGTTCAGCGCTTCCTCAATGGCTTTCAGCAGGCCGTCCATATTCTTGCCCTTCTTGGCGGAGATGGCAACGCAGTCCTTGCCCACCGGGATATCCTCGGTATAGACAAGATCGGCTTTGTTGTAGCAGCGAAGAACGGGCGTATCCGGCTTTGCCAGCTTGGCAATCAGCCTGTCCACCACCGCCACATGCTCCTCCAGATTGGGGTCGGACACGTCGATGACGTGCAGCAGAAGGTCGGCGTATTCCAGCTCCTCCAGAGTCGCGTGGAAGGCGTTCACCAGATGGTGGGGCAGCTTCGCGATAAAGCCCACCGTATCCGACAGAATCACATCCAGATTGTCCGAGACCTTCAGCTGCCGGGAAGTGGTGTCCAGCGTGTCAAACAGGCGGTTGTTGGCGGGAATGCCCGCACCCGTCAACTGGTTCAGCAGGGTGGATTTTCCCGCGTTGGTGTAGCCCACGATGGCGACCACGGGAATGGCGTTCTTCATCCGCCGCTCCCGCTGGACAGCGCGCACCTTGCGCACCTGTTCCAGCTCCTCCTCCAGCCGGGCGATCCGCTCCCGGATGTGGCGGCGGTCGGTTTCCAGCTTGGTTTCGCCGGGGCCGCGGGTGCCGATGCCGCCGCCCTGCCGGGACAAACTCACGCCCATGCCAGACAGCCGGGGCAGCAGATATTGATACTGGGCCAGCTCCACCTGCAAACGGCCCTCTTTGGTCTTGGCCCGCTGGGCAAAAATATCCAGAATCAGAGCGCTGCGGTCCAGCACCGTCACGCCGATGATCTCCTCCAGCGCCCGGATGTTGCCGGGAGACAGCTCGTTGTCGAAAATCACCATAGTGGACGCCGTGGCCTCCACCAGCATCCGCACCTCCTGGGCCTTGCCCTCGCCGATGAAGCTGTGAGAATCCGGGGTATGGCGGTTTTGCAGCACCTTGCCGGTGCAGAAGCCCCCGGCGGTTTCCAGCAGATCCTCCAGTTCCTCCAGAGATTCGGCGGTAGCGGTCTGCTCCGCTGTGAAGCAGTCGGCGTTCAGGCCCACCAAAACTGCCCGCTCCTGTACTTTTTCATCAAAATTCGATTCCATAGTACCTCCATCAGGGAAGCTCTGATTAAATCGGCAAGAGCTGACGGCAGGAGATTTTGACTTAGCCGAAAGTTCTAAAAACGAGGGAATACTGTATGTATTTCCCGTTTTTAGAACTGAACGGATAATGCAAAAGATTCGCCGCTCAGCCGCAGACGATTTATTCAGAGTTTCCTTTGATACATTATTTTTTAGTATACCACACAAAGCACCGGGCGGACAACTGTTTTTCCCGAAAAAAGCAAAAAATCCGCACCACGATGATCCGTAGTGCGGAATTTTCTGCTCTTACTTCAGGCCAAAGCGCTTGTTGAACCGATCAACACGTCCACCGGTGTCAACCAGCTTCTGCTTGCCGGTATAGAAAGGGTGGCACTTAGAGCAGATCTCAACACGAATGTCCTTCTTGGTGGAACCAGTGGTAAAGACATTGCCGCAGGCACAGCGGATGGTGGTCTGTTCGTACTTGGGATGGATACCTTCCTTCATTTCGTTCACCTCTTTCGTATCAGTTAAAGGGCATAAATGCCCTAAGCAATCTTCAATCGCCCGGATATCATATCACAGCCGTGCAAAGAATGCAAGCATTTTTTTCGGTTTTTTGAAAAAAGTTGTCAAAATGCCCAGTTGCCATTTCGGAATACAGGCACTACGCTTCCGTTCTCACAGATGGCGTCGATGTTCATGGTGTCGCAGCCGATCATGAAGTCCTCGTGATTCATGGAATCGTTGACGCCCAGCGCCCGGCACTCCTCCAGCGTCCGGTTCTGGAAATCGGAAATGGTGTCAGCAAAGCCGAAGCCCAGGGCCAGATGGCAGGCGGCGTTCTCGTCGAACAGGGTGTTGTAGAACAGCAGGCCGCTTTCCGCGATGGGGCTGCGCTGGGGAACCAGCGCGCACTCACCCAGATAGGCCGCACCCTCGTCCATGGAGATCATGGTATTCAGCAGCTCCTCGCCCTTCTCGGCCTTTGCCTCTACCGCCTTGCCGTTTTCAAAGCGGATGAAGAAGTTCTCAATGAGCTGACCCTGATAGCTCAGGGGCTTGGTGGCGTAGACAATGCCCTCGGCCTTTCCCTTCATGGGAGAAATGAAGCATTCCTCGGAGGGGATGTTGGGGTTGAAGGTAATGCCCTGCAGGCTGGTTTCACTTCCGCCGCACCAGCGGGCCTCGGGAATCATGCCTACCGTCAGGTCCGTGCCGTTTTCGGCGGTGTAGTGCAGGCTCCGGATGTGCAGGCTGTTGAGGTAATCACAGCGGGCCTTCAAATCGGCATTGTGGTCTGCCCACGCGGCAATGGGATCCTCGGTAACGCGGGAGGTAAAGAGAATCGCCTCCCACAGCTTTTCCACGGCAGCGCTGGTGCGCATACCCGGGAACACCTTCTTGGCCCAGGCGATTCCGGGCACGGCGGCAATACACCACTGATCCCGGTTCTCCCGGCGGTCACGGTAGGGCTTGATGATGGGGTAGCGGTTTTGGCGGGCCTTTGCCTCTTTTTCCATATTCACGCCCTTCAGGCCGTCGGGGTCTTCGGATTCCAGGTAGATGCGGCAGGGCAGAGCCTCACAGAAGTGCTCCTGACGGGCCTTCTCCCATTCTTCCACAGTGCCGAGGGTTTTCAGGCTCTGATACCGGACAGCCAGCTTTTCCAGCGGCTGGTAGGCCCACTCTACAATCACCTTTTTCGCCTTGGCCTTATATGCTTCCTCCACGACCATCTGGACGAACTCGGGCTGATCGAGGCCAGCGTAAATCATAACCTCCTGTCCCTTCTGGACATTCACGCCACAACGGACGATCAGTCGGGCGTATTCCCGCAATACAGTTTTTTTCATTGGTATTACTCCTTTATTTTAAGCTTCTGCTATGGTAGCAGATTTTGATGGAAAGGTCAATACGGTTGCATTCTTCCTTTTGTGCGTGTATAATGCAGGTACAGTTTATTATTTGAAATGGGAGAAATGCTTATGCTGACACGGGAACAGTTCCAGCAAAAAATAGCGGACGGTGTGCGGATTCTGGACGGCGCCACAGGCTCCAACCTGCGCAACGCCGGAATGCCCAAGGGCTGCTGCGCCGAGGAATGGATCCTTGCCAACCCGGAACCGCTGGTCTCATTACAGCGGGCCTACGCCGAGGCAGGCTCACAGATCATCTACGCCCCCACCTTTCAGGCCCAGCCCATCGCCCTGAAAGCGGTGGGGCTGGATGCCCAAACAGAACACATCAATGAAGCGCTGGTGGCCCTGTCCCGGTCTGCCGCTCCCGGCTGTCTGATTGCCGGTGACATCACCACCCTCGCCACCTTCTGCGACAGCTGGGACGCGGAATCCTTTGACCTTCTGGTGGAAAACTACCGCCGCCAGATTCGGGGCCTCATCGACGGCGGCGCCGATCTGCTCATCGGCGAGACGCTGCTGTACCAGCAGGAGGCGGAGGCAATTCTCTGCGCCGCCGAGCTGGAAGGCGCGGGCGCTGCCATGTACAGCTTCACCATGCAGCCGGACGGCTCTCTGTTATCCGGTGCGGACGCGGGAAAGGCCCTGAAATCTCTGGAGGACTCCGGTGCGGCGGCGGTGGGCTTTAACTGCGTGGCGGCGGATATCATGACGCCCTATCTCGTTGCCAAGCTGCGGCGCAGCGTGAAGATTCCCCTGATCTGCAAGCCCAACGCAGGCGTTCCCACCATCGGGGATGACGGCATCGCCGTCTATTCCCAGACCCCTCAGGAATTCGCGGAGGTCATGCGCCAGTGCAGAGACAACGGCGCGACCCTGCTGGGCGGCTGCTGCGGCACCGCTCCGGAATACATTGCCGCCCTGCGGGGCATTTAGTTATAAAAAAGCAGGTCGAAGCCTGCTTTTTTTATTGCCATTTTCTCGGAAATGTGATACGCTTTGTGTGTATGAAAACGAGGACACATCTTTATGTCAGCCGCAAAAACGTGCTGACCTGGCTGATGGCGCTTTGCATGGCAGCTTCGGCAGTGACCCGCATAGCTGTCTCCGGTGGGAAAGGGGCCGGGGACGCATTCTATCTGTGGAGTCAAATTCTCCTGCCAATCGCGGCTACCACGCTGTTTGCGCTGATCGCCCTGCTGAACGGCGACAAGCTGTTCTACAAAACCGCGATTCCCGTTTGGATGATGGTCATATACGCCGGACTATGTATCTCCGGCGGCGTACCCAGCCGCATGATGGTGTGGCTGTTCTGGGTGGCGCTGATTTTCTTCGCCGTCCTCTACACCGACATCACCGCCGGTCACCACGGGGTGCTGTTCCTGCTGCCCGTGGTCTGCGTCCCCATGGTGATTCTGCTCTATTTCTATAGGGGGAACCTCCTTCGGGGGGATCTTCTTGGGATGAAAAACCGCTTTGCGGATTTTCTGGCGATGACCGGCGTGCTGATCCTCTGCTTTGCCGTCCGCATCCACCCCGCCGGAGAATACCACCGCGCCTGGGGTGACCGGCCCGACGGGCGCAGAATCCGTTCCCTGCCCGCCATGGCTCAGGTCTCCCCCTACATCATGGTCACCCGAAACACCTCCTCCAACCTGTTCGAGGATTCCTTCGAAATCAGCCAGATTGACCGGTATATTCGCCAGAAGCGCCGGGAAGGACTGACAAATTTCGGAATTACCCACGTTCTGCTTGCCTGCTATGTCCGGGCGCTATGCCGCTATCCCGGCCTGAACCGGTTCATTTCCGGGCAGAAGGTCTATTCCCGGGGCGACGATATTCAGTACTGCATGACCATCAAGAAGGAAATGAGCGCCCAGTCCCCGGACACGGTTATCAAGGTTCACTTGAATCCCCGGGACACCGCCGCCGACGTATACCGCAAGCTTCAGGATGCCGTGGAGAAGGTGAAAAACACGCCGCTGGACAGCAGTTTCGACAACACTGCCGCCGCATTTACCATGATTCCCGGTGTGCTGCTGAAATTCGCCGTGTGGGGGCTGAAAACCATGGACTATTTTGGACTTCTGCCCGGCTTCCTGCTGGAGGTCAGTCCCTTCCACGGGAGTCTGTTCTTCACCTCCATGGGCAGCCTCGGGATTCCGCCCATTTTTCACCACCTGTACGACTTCGGCAACCTGCCCGTATTCGGCGCCTTCGGCATGAAGCGCCGGGCCACCGAGGTGCTGGAGGACGGCACCGTTGTCCAGCGGAAATACGTGGATGTGAAATTCTCACTGGACGAGCGCATTGTGGACGGGTTCTATTACGCCGCCTTCTTTAAGCACTACAAGCGGATTCTGATGCATCCGGAGATCCTGGATAACCCGCCGGAGGAGGTTCTGTGCGATATTGACTGATATGAAAGAACAGATTTTAAGCCATGTTTCCCCGGACTATCCGTGGGCCGGCAGGCTCCACTTCCTGCCCGAGGTGGATTCCACCAATGACTACCTGAAAAAGCTGGCCGCAGAGGGTGCGCCCCACGGCACCGTGGTCCTGTCCGACCATCAGACCGGCGGACACGGGCGGCGGGGCCGCAGCTTCCTGTCTCCACCGGGCGTGGGACTTTATCTGAGCATCCTTCTGCGGCCCCAGTGCCCGCCCACCCAGCTGATGCACCTGACCTGCGCCGCAGGTGTCGCTGTGTGCGACACCATCGACCAGAGCGTTGGCTTCCGGCCCGGCATCAAATGGACAAATGATATCGTCTATGGAAAGCGGAAGCTGGGCGGCATCCTCACGGAACTGCGGCTGGATGGGCAGGGCCTTGTGGACTACGCCATTGTGGGCATCGGCATCAACTGCTGCCAGAAGCCGCAGGATTTTCCGCCGGAAATCCGTGAGGTTGCCGGTTCCCTGTCCATGGTGACCGGGCAGGCAGTTGACCGATTCCGGGTGGCGGCGGCAGAACTGGATGCCCTGTACGCCATGAGCTGCGGGCTTTTGACGGAACAGGAAGCCATGCTGACCCAATACCGAAAGGACTGCATCACCATCGGGCAGGAGATTTCCCTTGTGCGGGGCGAGGAGGTTCGCCACGGAAAAGCACTGGATGTGGATAATGAAGGTGCGCTGGTGGTACGATTCCCAGATGGACACACAGAAGCCGTCAATTCCGGGGAGGTCAGCGTCCGGGGAATGTACGGTTACGTGTAATACTAAAACCTGATTAAAATCTTTCATTCTTTCCGGTCTAAATCACGCCGGAATGCGTTATCTTCCTTGCTGGGCGTCAGCCCAGCGGCGTCATCTGCCTTTTCTGGCACAATTTATCCTCGGAAATCGATGAAAGCTTTCAAACAGGTTTTAGTATAATTCGTCGAATTTACAAATAATTCTAATTTGTTTATTGCTTTTTCCCTGCGGGCTGGTTATAATAGTCCCAGAATCACAATTATGGAGGTAATGCCATATGAAAACCGTTATTAAGCTTCTGTCCGCTCTGGCCGCTGTCGCCGGCGTTGTCTACATCATTGCTACCTACGGCGAGCAGATCACCGCATGGGCGAAAAAGGTGCTCTCCAACCTGCCCAAGTGCCCCTGCTGCAAGGACGATGCCGCTGAGGAGGCTCCTGCGGAAGCACCCGCCGCTGAGGAAGCCCCTGCCGAGGAGCCTGCCGCTATGGAGGTTCCCGTAGAAGCGCCTGTCGCCGCTCCCGTGGAGGAGCCTGTTGTGGCACCCCATGAGCCTGTGGCTGAGGACGCTGACTTCGCCGAGTAATTTCCAGCAAATAACCCCGGAATGGCATTGCCATTCCGGGATTTTTCATGCAATGCTCTCAAGCCTCCCCTGTCAGGGGAGGTGGCCGAGTGCAAGCGAGGTCGGAGGGGTGCACCCCTCAGTCAGCTGCGCTGACAGCTCCCCTCAAGGGGAGCCATAGGCATCTTTCGTTTTTCATTATAAACCGGTTAAGATTTCCACCAGCATCTTCACGCACAGCTCCATATCCTCCACCGGGATATACTCAAAGCGGCCGTGGTAGTTTTCCCCGCCGGTGCACAGGTTCGGACAGGGCAGGCCCTCGTAGCTTAAGCGCGCGCCGTCAGTGCCGCCGCGAATGGGCACTTCCCTGGGGTTCATGCCCACATTTGCCATGGCCTTCTTCGCCCGCTCAACTACATACATAACCGGTTCAATACACTTTTTCATATTGAAGTAGCTGTCCTGAATGGTCAGCTCCACGGTGCCTGCCCCGTATTTCCGGTTCAGGAAGTCAGCGGCGGCGGTCATGACCGCTTTCTTTTCCTCGAATTTGGTCATGTCGTGATCCCGGATAATATAGCGCAGTTCAGAGCGCTCCACCTCGCCCTTCATATCCGTCAGGTGGAAGAAGCCCTCATAGCCTTCCGTGGCCTCCGGGCGCTGGTGGATGGGCAGCAGGCTCTGGAATTCCATGGCGATATACTGGGAGTTCACCATGGCATTTTTCGCGGAGCCGGGGTGGATATTCCGCCCGTGAAACACCGCCACAGCGCCGGCGGCGTTGAAATTCTCGTACTCAATTTCACCAATGGGGCCGCCGTCGGCGGTGTAGGCGTAGTCCGCGCCGAAGCCCTTTACGTCAAAGTGATCCGCGCCGCTGCCGATTTCCTCGTCTGGGGTAAAACCGATTTTCAGGGTGGCGTGCTTTCCGCCCTGCTTCAGGATATGTGCAGCAGCGGTCATAATCTCCGCCACACCAGCCTTATCGTCCGCGCCCAGCAGGGTGGTGCCGTCGGTGACAATCAGGTGCTTGCCAATGTGGTTTTTTAGGGCCGGATAGTCGCTCTGGCGCAGGAAAATGCCCTTTTCCCCGTTCAGGCAGATATCCTCCCCGGTGTATTCCACGATTCTGGCCTTCACGTTGGCGCCGGAAGCGTCCGGAGAAGTGTCCATATGGGCAATCAGGCCGATGGTGGGAAGGGCCGGGTCCCCGGGGACAGTGCCATAGACATAGCCGAATTCGTCCATCCGGGCATCCCCGATGCCCATAGCCTGCATCTCCTCCACCAGCGCCGCGCCCAGTTTTCTTTGTTTGGTGGTGGAGGGACAGGTGGTGGAATTTTCGTCAGACTGGGTGTCAAAGGAAACATAGCGCAGGAAACGCTCAGTTACGCTCTTCATGGGAATCATCCTTTCTTTTCTTCTCCAAGTATAAACCAATCAGGAAGCAGCCAGCCGCTGGAATGCCAAAACCGACAACATTGACCCAAACTGTCAAGGAAAACGGCGCGGAGTTGAGCGTGTCGGAATAACGAAGCCATTCCAGTGAAATGTGGACAACACAGGCCACTTGTAAAATTCCCGACGCCAGATACCAGAGATTCCATCGTTTCATACTCGTTACCTTTTTGCAAAAGAAGCCGCCGCATTTCGCGGCGGCTCCTGTGGAAAATAAACTTACTTGGCAGCCTTGACCAGCTCGGCGGTATCCTGCGCGATCATCAGCTCTTCGTTGGTGGGGATGACCCAGACGGTAACCTTGGAATCATCGGCAGAGATGATGGCCTCCTTGCCGCGGATGGTGTTCTTCTCGGGGTCGATCTTCACACCCAGGTACTCCAGTCCCTCGCAGATACGGGCGCGCATGGAAGCGGAGTTTTCGCCCACACCGGCGGTGAACACCAGGCAGTCCAGACCGCCCAGAGCCGCGGCATAGGCACCGATATACTTACGAACCTCATAGGCAAACTTGTCCAGCGCCAGCTGGCAGTCCTCGTTACCCTTCTCGGCCTCGCCCTCGATGTCACGGAAGTCGGAGGACACGCCGGACAGAGCCAGTACGCCGGACTTCTTGTTGAGCATATTCAGGCACTCGTCAGCGCTCATGCCGTACTTGTTCATGATGAACTGCACCACAGCGGGGTCCAGATCGCCGGAGCGGGTGCCCATGGGGACACCGGCCAGAGGGGTCAGGCCCATGGAGGTATCCTGGCACTTGCCGTCCTTCACGGCGGACAGGGAGGAGCCGTTGCCCAGATGGCAGTTGATCAGCTTCATGTCCTTGGTGCCCATCAGCTCAATGGCACGCTTGGTGACATACTTGTGGGAGGTGCCGTGGAAGCCGTAGCGGCGGATGGAGTCGTTCTTGTAGTACTCGGTGGGGATGGCGTAACGGTAGGCAACAGGGGGCATGGTCATATGGAACGCGGTGTCGAACACAGCGACCTGAGGCGTCTTGGGCATGACAGCCTGGCAGGCGCGAATGCCCATCAGGTTGGCAGGGTTGTGCAGGGGGCCCAGAGGGATGCACTTCTCGATGGCGGCGATGACCTCGTCATTGATGATGCAGGAGTCGAAGAACTCCATGCCGCCGTGCAGGACGCGATGGCCCACAGCATCGATCTCGTCGGTGGACTTAATAACACCGTCAACAGGGTCAACCAGAATGTCCAGAACCGCGGCGATGGCCTCGGAATGGGTGGGCATGGGGACGTCCGCCGCCGATACGGCGGCCTTGCCCT
>JALFAD010000033.1 GCA_022772525.1 Clostridiales bacterium | reverse complement strand
ACGAGGATCTGGTGCTGGGCATCCGCCCGGAGTTCCTGTCCATCACCGGCGGTGGAAATGTGGAGTGCGAGATTTACGGTGCCATGCCCACCGGCATGGAATCCACCGTCAAGGTGCGCATCGGAGAGTATTTGCTCACCGGCGTGGTCTTCGGCAGCACCCTGTTTACCATCGGAAGCAAACACCTGCTGGATATCACCGGCAGCAGCGTGATGCTCTTTGACCGGTCAAGCGGTCGGCGCATCACCTCCGGCACCCTGAGGCTGCTATGATCCGGGGACTGTTATTCGATCTGGACGGAGTTCTGGTGAACACGAACCCCCTCCACGCCCGGGCGTGGCAGGAGCTTTCCGAAGAATTGGGAATTCCCTTCACTCCGGCAGACTACGAGGCCTTTCTGGGCATCAGTCGGGCACAGTGCCTGGAAATTCTGCTGAAAAAGGGAAACCGCTCCCTTTCGGAATCCGAAAAAGAGAGGCTGTGCACCCGGAAAAATGACCGCTACCGGGAGATGATCGGCACTTTGACCCCGGCGGCGCTGCTGCCGGGCGTGTCGGAATTCTTACGCGTTGCCCGGGCCGAGGGATACCGGACAGCTCTTGGCAGTGTCAGCAAAAATGCGGAGTTTGTCCTGAAAAAGCTGGAAATTACGGCGTTTTTTGACGCCGTCATCGACGGCAGGAAAATTGTAAACGGCAAGCCCAACCCGGAGGTGTTCCTCAAAGGAGCGGAGGCTCTGGGACTCCCACCTGAGCAGTGCCTGGTTTTCGAGGACTCAGCCGCAGGTATCGAGGCCGCCCACCGGGGCGGCATGAAGGCCGTGGGCATCGGAACGCCCCAAAGGCTTCCGGCAGCAGAGCTGACCATCCCCGGCTTTGCCGGACTGACGCCGGCGGTGCTGCTTTCCAAACTGGTATAACTGCAAACGAAAGGGCTGTCCCGCTTTGGCGAGACAGCCCTTAAATAAATTTGTGCATATCTGCTTTCGTCAGTAAGCCGTCAAATTGTGATTGAGTTGATAGTGAAAAGTTGACGGTTGAAAGTTGTGGTGTCCCTTCAGGATGATATTATCAGCCAAACATCTCCCGCACCAGTCCCGCAAGAATCTTGACTGTACCTTCCGCGCCGAAGCGGCTGGAATCAATCATGATATATTCGTTACCCCATTGGGTGTTCATTATTGTATGATTGCCACCGGCAATCATTGCTATTTCAGATTCGCTGCGCGGAGCACCACGCTTGGTATCGTTCCATGGTATCGTAGAGGCGGCCATTGGTCGCCCGCGACGTTGGATGCGGAACCTGTTTCGATTTAACGGAAACAGTCGGGATATCGATAGCTTGCGGGCGCCCAATGGGCGTCCCTACGCAATGGCCCCGCCAAATTCCAATTTACCTGTCCGTCGGGCGGATGGATGGGCATTATTTTCGTTTCTTCCCCTTGTAAATCCGATGAATCTGTGGTAAACTGAATTGATTTGAAAGAAAACTGACCGATTTGGAGGCTTTATGCGTTATTCCGCTCCTATTTAGAAGTCCCTCCGGTTTTGAAAAACGACTATGATCATGGAGGGAAAACAAATGTCTACACTACAGGAAGAAATCAGCCGGCGGCGAACCTTCGCCATCATCTCCCACCCCGACGCCGGCAAAACCACCTTAACCGAAAAATTTCTGCTCTACGGCGGCGCCATCGCTCAGGCCGGCGTGGTCAAGGGCAAGAAAAACTCCCGCGCCGCCACCTCCGACTGGATGGAGATTGAGAAGCAGCGCGGTATTTCCGTTACGTCCTCTGTGATGCAGTTCCAGTACGAGGGCTTCTGCATCAACATTCTGGACACCCCGGGCCACCAGGACTTCTCCGAGGACACCTACCGCACCCTGATGGCGGCGGACTCCGCCGTCATGGTCATCGACGGTGCCAAGGGCGTGGAGCCCCAGACAAGGAAGCTCTTCAAGGTCTGCGCCATGCGGCACATTCCTATCTTCACCTTCGTCAACAAAATGGACCGGGAGACCAAGGATCCCTTCGATCTGCTGGACGAGGTGGAGCGGGAGCTGGGCATCGAGACCTACGCCATGAACTGGCCCATCGGCTGCGGCAAGGATTTTCAGGGCGTCTACGATCGGGAGAAGGCAGAGCTGCTGTTCTTCTCCGGCGTGAACGGCAAGTCCCGGGCCGACAAGCTGGAAGTGGATTTGTATGACCCGAAGGTTGCCGACCTGCTGGGCAGCGAAGCCAAGCGCCAACAGCTCATCGACGACGTGGAGCTGCTCTCCGCCGGGCGGGAACTGGACGTGGAAGCCGTCCGCAAGGGCCAGCTGTCCCCGGTGTTCTTCGGCTCCGCACTGACCAACTTCGGCATTGAGCCGTTTCTGGAAGCCTTCCTGAAGCTGACGCCCCCTCCCCTGCCCCGGACGGCAGACTGCGGCGTCATTGACACCTTTGATCCGGACTTTTCCGCCTTTGTCTTCAAAATTCAGGCCAACATGAACAAGGCCCACCGGGACCGTCTGGCCTTCA
The DNA here is from genome assembly GCA_022772525.1 of Clostridiales bacterium. GTDB lineage: Bacteria > Bacillota > Clostridia > Oscillospirales > Oscillospiraceae > Faecousia. The sequence goes on along the minus strand of JALFAD010000033.1, from coordinate 50,950 downwards.
TGCGCATCTGCTCCGGCAAATTCTCCCGGGACGCGGAGTATTTCCACGTGCAGGGCAACCGGAAAATGCGGCTTTCCCAGCCCCAGCAGCTGATGGCCGCCGAGCGGGAAATTGTGGACGAGGCCTACGCCGGCGATGTCATCGGCGTGTTTGACCCCGGCATTTTCGCCATCGGCGATACCATCACCGTACCGGGGAAGAAATTCACCTATTCCGGCATTCCTACCTTCGCTCCCGAGCACTTCTGCCGGGTGTCCGCCAAGGACTCCATGAAGCGTAAGCAGTTCGTCAAGGGTACGGAGCAAATCGCTCAGGAGGGCGCGATTCAGATTTTCAAGCTCCCCAACTCCGGCATGGAGGAGGTCATTGTGGGCGTGGTCGGCATTTTGCAGCTGGAGGTATTCCAGTACCGCATGAAAAACGAGTACGGCGTGGAGCTGCGAATGGAGATGCTGCCCTACGAGGAAATCCGGCTCATCGACGAATACCCCGGCGACCTGAGCGACCTGAACCTTGGCAGCGACGCGGAGCTGCTGGAGGACTACCGGGGCCGAAACCTGATGGTGTTCAGCAGCTTTTGGGCCATCGATTTCACCTGCCGCCGCAATCCCGGACTCAAGGTGTCCGAGATCGTGGTGCAGGAAGGGTAATTCAAGCCTTCCCCTTTGGGGAAGGTGGCCGAGCCTTAAAGAGGTTGTCCCTGATTACGGACTGCCGATTATTTGAGGGGCGCTACCCTGCCTCTTCAGTCAAAAATCAAAGATTTTTGCCAGCTTCCCCAAGGGGGAAGCCAAAAAACGCCTGCGTGAATTGCTCCACGCAGGCGATTTTGTATATTGGGGGGAATTATTCCGCACCGTTCAGGACGGCTTCGGCGGCTTCCTTCTGAATGTCGTCAAAGTTGGACAGCATGGGCTCCTGAGCTTTGTTTTTGATCTTGCGGTTTACATAATTTTTCGTAATCTTGTACACAATGGGCGACAAAACAATGACGCCGATCAGGTTGGGAATCATCATCATGCCGTTGAGGGTGTCGGCAATATCCCAGGCCAGGTTCTCGCCCATGACTGCGCCGCCGAAGGTGGCAATCACAAAAATGACCCGGTAGACCATGGTGGATTTCGTGCCGAACAGGTACTCACAGGCCTTGGAGCCGTAGTGGCTCCAGCCCAGCACGGTGGAGTAGGCGAACAGCATAATGGCGATGGCCACGAAGGCGCCGCCCAGCTTGCCAAAGTACATGGTGAACACGGTGCTGACCACGTTGGCCTTGGTCAGCGCCACGCCGCCGTATTCCGCCGCGGCAACGCCGGTCTCCAAATCCACCAGCCCGGAGGACAGAACGGTGAAGGCGGTGAGGGTACACACGATCATGGTGTCGGCAAAGACCTCAAAGATGCCCCACATTCCCTGCCGGACAGGCTCTTTGACGTTGGAGTTGGAGTGGACCATGACGGAGGAGCCAAGGCCCGCCTCGTTGGAGAATACGCCCCGCTTCATGCCCTGCTCAATGGCCAGCTTCACGCCGTAGCCCACGATGCCGCCGCCGGCGGCCCTGAGGGCGAAAGCGCCCTTGAAGATCGCGGTAAATACAGATGGCACCATTTTGATGTTCATGACCAGAATGGCAATGGTGCCAACCATATAAACCAGCACCATAAAGGGCACGATTTTCTCCGTGACGGTGGCGATGCGCTTCAGGCCGCCCACGATGACCAGTCCGCACAGAACCAGCAGTACAATGCCGCTGACCCATGTAGGCACGCCGAACACCGCCTCCATATTGCCAGAAATGGAGTTGACCTGAGTCATATTGCCGATGCCGAAGGATGCCAGGAAGCAGAACAGCGAGAAGGCCGCCGCCAGAATTGCGCCGATCTGCTTGCAGCCCTTTTTCGCGCCAAGGCCGTCCCGCAGATAGTACATGGCGCCGCCGCACCACTCGCCCTGCTCGTTTTTCCGCCGGTAATAGATGCCCAGCACATTCTCGGAGTAGTTGGTCATCATGCCGAAGAAGGCAATGATCCACATCCAGAACACCGCGCCGGGGCCGCCCACTAAGATAGCGCCCGCCACACCCACGATGTTGCCGGTGCCCACCGTCGCCGCCAGGGCGGTGCACAGGCTCTGGAATTGAGAAATGGAGCGGTCGGAGGTGTGCGAGGTCACCTTGCTGTCTTTAAAAATCGCGCCGATGGTATTTTTCATCCAGTGACCGAAGTGGCTGATCTGGAAGCACCCTGTGATGCAGGTGGTGAGTACGCCCACGAAGGCCAGCAGAATCAGGGCAGGCCAGCCCCAGACAATGCCGTTCAGGGCCGCGTTGATTTTGGTGATCATGTCCAACATCTTTCTATTCCTCTTTCCATATTTTGATGAGAAAAGGGCGCCGTCTCCCCAAAGGATACGACGCCCCTGCCGTATGATAGGAAAAGTATACCTTCTTTCCGCGCCTTCTGTCAATAGGTGCAGGGGAATTTCGGCGAAACCACAAAAGAATCAGAGAAAATCCGTGTGTGTTTTGTGCAGAGGACAAGTGTTCTCTGTACAGAAACGTTTCCTTTCGGTCTTTGTGGGGTTTCCTGTGGAAATTGCCCAAAGCACTTCTTGCATTTTCCCTATTTTCAGTATATAATGAACTCGCTAATCATGCGGGAAAGGAGGGCGCTTCGTAATGCAATCCGATTACATTATTGAAATGCTCAACATCAGGAAAGAATTCCCCGGCATTGTCGCCAATGACGATATCACTCTCCAACTCCGCAGGGGAGAGATTCACGCTCTGCTGGGAGAAAACGGTGCGGGCAAGTCCACGCTGATGAGCGTTCTGTTCGGACTTTATCAGCCGGAAGCAGGCGTCATTAAGAAAAACGGTGAGGTCGTGCACATCCACAACCCCAACGACGCCACGGCTCTCCACATCGGCATGGTGCATCAGCACTTCAAGCTGGTGGACGTGTTCAGTGTGCTGGACAACATCATTCTGGGCGCGGAGGACACGAAAATGGGCTTCCTTCAGCGCAAAACCGCCCGGGAAAAGGTGCAGGCGCTGTCGGAAAAATATAAGCTGGCCGTGGATCTGGACGCCAAGGTGGAGGACATCACCGTGGGAATGCAGCAGCGGGTGGAAATCCTGAAAATGCTGTACCGGGACAACGAGATTCTCATTTTCGACGAGCCTACCGCCGTGCTGACCCCTCAGGAAATTGACGAATTGATGGAAATTATGCGTTCCTTCGCCAAGGAGGGAAAGTCCATCCTGTTCATCACCCACAAGCTGAACGAAATCATGGCGGTTGCCGACCGGTGCACCGTTCTGCGCAAGGGCAAGTGCATTGGCACCGTCAACATCAAGGACACCAACCAGCAGGAGCTGAGCAACATGATGGTGGGCCGTCCCGTCCAGCTTCAGGTTCAGAAGGGCCCGGCTCATCCCGGCGAGGTCGTTCTGGACGTGCAGGATTTGACCGTCCCTTCCAAAACCAGCAAAAAGAACGCGGTAAACCACGTTTCCTTCCAGATCCGCGCCGGTGAAATCGTGTGTATTGCTGGCATTGACGGCAACGGTCAGACGGAGCTGGTCTACGGCCTGACGGGCCTTGAGAAAGCCTCCTCCGGTCACATCACTCTGTGCGGTCACGACATCTCCCACAGCAGCATCCGAAAGCGCAGCGAGGCCGGCATGAGCCACATCCCCGAGGACCGGCACAAGCACGGTCTGGTGCTGGACGACACGCTGGAAAACAATCTGGTGCTGCAATCCTTCGAGGATCCCCGATTCCAGCGCATGGGCTTCATCCGCCGGGACGCGGTGCGGCAGTACGCTGAGAAAATCATCGACCAGTACGACGTCCGCAGCGGTCAGGGTCCCGTCACCCTGACCCGGAGTATGTCCGGCGGTAACCAGCAGAAGGCCATCATCGGCCGGGAGCTGGACCGGGAAAATCCCCTGCTGGTGGCGGTGCAGCCCACCCGCGGTCTGGACGTAGGCGCCATCGAGTATATTCACAAGCAATTGGTTGCGCAGCGGGACGCCGGAAAGGCCGTGCTGCTGGTATCGCTGGAGCTGGACGAGGTCATGAACGTCTCCGATCGGATTCTCGTCATGTACGAGGGCGAGATCGTAGGCGAGCTTGACCCGAAAACCACCACCGTTCAGGAGCTGGGCCTCTACATGGCAGGCGCCAAGCGCAGCGGGAAAGGAGAGAACCGGCAATGAAGAACACCCTGTTGAACCTTTATGAAAAGGACGCCACGAAAAAAGTCCTTGCCTCGCTGATCTCCATTCTCATCGGTCTGCTGGTCGGTGTTGTGGTCGTGGTGATCGTGGGACTGAGCAAGGACACCATCACCGCCTCCGGCATCTGGGACGGCGTCCGGCTGATTTTCGCCGGCATCCTGTCCAAGGGCCGCAACGCCGCCGGTCAGCTTGTATGGGGCTACAACGCCCAATCCCTCGGCAATATGCTCTTCCGGGCCACGCCCCTCATCATGACCGGTCTATCCGTGGCGGTGGCTTACAAGACGGGCCTGTTCAACATCGGCGCGCCGGGCCAGTACCTGATGGGCACGCTGGCGTCCCTGATGATCGCTCTGGGCATCCCCTCCACATCTGTCCCTGCCGGGCTGATCTGGATTCTGGCTTTCCTTGGCGGCTGCCTTGCGGGTGCGCTGTGGGGCGCGATTCCCGGTATGCTGAAGGCTTTCCTGAATATCAACGAGGTCCTCGCCTGCATCATGACCAACTGGCTGGCAGCGAATCTTGTCACTTGGGCCTTTGACGTCAGCAACTTCAAAAACATGATAGAAAACACCAAGGCGGGCTATATCTACAAGACCTCCTTCAACGGCGTGGCAACCCCCAAGCTGGGGCTGGACAAGCTGTTTCCCGGCTCTCAGGTCAATGGCGGCATCCTCATTGCCATCGTCATTGCCATTGCCGTGTATATTCTGATGACCAAGACCACCATGGGCTACCAGTTGAAGGCCTGCGGCTCCAACCGTCATGCCGCCCGGTACGCGGGCATCAACGACAAGCGCAACATCGTGCTGTCCATGGCGATTGCCGGATGTCTGGCAGGCGGCGGCGCGGCGCTGTACTGGCTGTCCGGCAATACCGAGTTCTATTGGTCCACCTACCAGTCCCTGCCCTCCATTGGCTTCAACGGCATCCCCGTAGCGCTGCTGGCAGTGAGCAACCCCATCGGCGTCATCTTCACAGCCATCTTCATGGCGATGCTGGACATTGTGGGCCAGCAGCTCACGGGACTGACGGCGTACAACGAGTACATCACCGACGTGATTATCTCTGTAATCGTGTATCTGAGTGCCTTCTCGCTGGTGATCCGGATGCTGATTACCGGCAAGCGCCGTGCGGGCGCATCCAACGCCAACGCGGAACCTCCTAGGAATGACCCGAAAAAAACCGAAGAAGGAGGAGAGCAAGCATGAGTTTTCTGATTCAACAGACCCTTCTGTACGCGGTGCCCCTGATGGTCGTGGCACTGGCAGGCGTCTTTGCCGAGCGCAGCGGTATCATCAATCTGGCGCTGGAAGGCATTATGATTTTCGGCGCGTTCATCGGCGTGCTGTTCGTGCGCTCCATGCAGAGCTTTGACGTATTTACCGAGGCCGCCAGAAGCGGCGACTGGCTGACCCTGCAGGGGCTGGAGCTGCTGGCAATGCTGGTGTCCGCCCTCATGGGCGCGGTGTTCTCCCTCCTGCTGTCCTTCGCCTCCATCAATCTGAAGGCCGACCAGACCGTAGGCGGCACTGCTCTGAACATGATGGCTCCCGCGCTGGTGCTGTTCCTGGTGCGGATTCTTGCCAACCAGAACACCCTGCAAATGGCCACCGGCGACGCCGCCTCCTGGTTCATGATTAAGAAGTCTACCTTCGGCATCAAGAAAAACGTGGACATCGGCTTCCTTGGCGAGACCTTCATCCACAAGGTGTACCTTGCGACCTATATCTGCATTCTGGTGTTCATTATCCTGTCCATCATCCTGTACAAGACCCGGTTCGGCCTGCGGCTGCGGTCCTGCGGTGAAAATCCCCAGGCGGCGGACAGTCTGGGCATTAACGTCTACAAAATGCGCTACGCCGGCACCACCATTTCCGGCGCGTTGGCGGGCATGGGCGGCTTCGTCTACTCTCTGACCACCGCCAACTGTACCGCCAACGGCGACGTGGCAGGCTTCGGCTTCCTGGCGCTGGCGGTTATGATCTTCGGCAACTGGAAGCCCCTGAACATTGCGGGCGCATCGCTGCTGTTTGGCCTGTTCAAGTGTATCGCGGCGGCCTACAGCTCCATCGATCTCAACGGCGACGGCATTTACACGCTGGCGAACCTGGGCATCAGCTCCCACCTGTATCGGATGCTTCCCTATCTCGTGACGCTGGCGGTGCTGGCCTTCACGTCGAAAAAATCCCGTGCCCCCAAGGCCGAGGGCATCCCCTACGACAAAGGCAGCCGCTAGGCGGCGAGTCGCCGCGGACAATACGTGCGCAAGCCTTGTGTAGTGGTTACACCGTTGGGTTCTGCTCGGTATCGCTCCCGCTCAGTCATCCATTACAATAAATGATGCCCCGGTGCGAAAGCACCGGGGCGGTTTGTTGTGTATGGGTTTATTTGAAATACTTGACAGCGGCCTTGAACATCTGGATATCATACTCGCCGGGGACGTTCTTGTACAGATCTTTGCCGATGCGTTCACTGTGACCCATCTTACCAAAGACCCTGCCGTCGGGAGAGGTGATACCCTCGATGGCGCAGACAGAGCCGTTGGGGTTGAAGGCGGCGTCCATGGTGGGATTGCCGTTCAAATCCACATACTGGGTCGCGATCTGACCATTTTCCGCCAATTTCTTCACCAGCGCCTCGGAGGCAAGGAACTTGCCCTCGCCGTGGGAAATGGGCACGTTGTAGATGTCGCCGACGCTCGTCAGGCTCAGCCAGGGAGACTTGTTGGAGGCCACCCGGGTGCGCACAATGCGGCTCTGGTGCCGGGCGATGGTGTTGAAGGTCAGGGTGGGGCAGGTGTCGTCGGTGTCGATGATCTTTCCGAAGGGCACCAGACCCAGCTTGATGAGGGCCTGGAAGCCGTTGCAGATGCCGCACATCAGGCCGTCCCGCTCCTCCAGCAGCTTTGTGACCTGCTCTTTGATGGCAGGGTTGCGGAAGAAGGCGGTGATGAACTTGGCGGAGCCGTCCGGCTCGTCGCCGCCGGAGAAGCCGCCGGGAAGGAAAATCATCTGGCTGTCGGCAATTTTCGCGGCAACCGTTTCCACGCTGCGGGCCACATCGTCGGCAGTCAGGTTGCGGATGACCACGATGTCAGCCTCGCCGCCGGCAGCCATAATTGCCCGGGCGGAATCGTACTCGCAGTTGGTGCCGGGGAACACGGGAATCAGTACCTTGGGCTTGGCAGCCTTCACGGCAGGGGCCAGATTGGACACGCCGGGGTTGGAAAAGGTTGGAACCGCTTTCTCAGTTTCCACTGTCTTAGTGGGATAGACCTTTTCCAGCACAGCGGTGTTCAGTTCGTACAGCTCCGCGATGGAGACGGTCTCACCGTCGAGGGTGATGGCAGCTTCTGCGGTAGTAACACCGATGCGCTGACCGAAGGCGCAGTCCTCAGTCAGTTCCGCGACGATGTCGCCATAGGAAGCATCCACGTTTTCACCGACAAAGCCGATGGAGTTGCCGAAGGACATCTTCATAACAGCCTCCGCCATGCCGCCGGCATCCACAGCCCAGGCGGCTTTCACCTTGCCGGCCTGACACAGGGCGTGGAACTTCTCCCAGCTTTCCTTCAGCTGTTCGTAGCTGCCGTCGGAGGGGCCGAAGCGGTAGACGGGATGGCCCGCTTCCTTGAACTCGCTGGAAATTACGTCACCGGCCTTCAACGGTGCGATGGCGAAGGAAACAAGCGTAGGCGGGACATCCTTATCCATAAAGGAACCGGACATGGAGTCCTTGCCGCCAATGGCGGCGGCGTTCAGGCCCAGCTGAGCATTCAGCGCGCCAAGGAGGGCCTGGAAGGGCTTGCCCCAGCGTGCGGGCTCGTTTCTCAGCTTCTCAAAGAACTCCTGCAGGGTCAGGTAGGCCTTTTTGTAGTCCGCGCCGGCGGCCACAATTTTCGCCATGGAGGAAATCACGCTCATCTTTGCACCGGTGAAGGGGTCGGCGCTCAGCAAGTCGGGGTCGCAGCCCCATGCCATCACGCTGGCGGCATCGGTTTCCTGACCGGGCAACACCGGCAGCTTTGCCGCCATGGCCTGCTCAGGGGTGGACTGATTTTTGCCGCCGAAGGGCATCAGCAGGGAACCGGCGCCGATGGTGGAATCGAACCGCTCCACCAGACCTCTCTGGGAGGCGAATTTCAGACCAGCGGCGATTTCCTTCAGGCTCTTGGGGGCCTGTGCAGGAACGGAGCCTGGGGCAACCGCCACATTGGCATGCTTCACCGCGCCGTTGGTGTTCAGGAAGTCCCGGGACAGGTTGGCAATTTCGCTCCCCTTCCAGCTCATGACCATCCGGGCTTCCTCGGTAACCACAGCAACCCGGTAGGCTTCCAGATTTTCCTTCTCCGCTGCGGCGATAAAGGCATCGGCATCTTCGGGAGCCACGACCACCGCCATGCGCTCCTGAGATTCGGAAATAGCCAACTCAGTACCGTCCAGGCCCTCGTACTTTTTCCGCACGGCATCCAGATCGATGCGCAGGCCGTCCGCCAGCTCGCCGATGGCGACGGACACGCCGCCGGCGCCGAAGTCGTTGCAGCGCTTGATGAGCCTTGTGACCTTGCTGTCACGGAACAGCCGCTGAATCTTCCGCTCCTCGGGGGCGTTGCCCTTCTGGACTTCGGAAGCCATGGTGGTCAGGGATTTCAGGTTGTGGCTCTTGGAGGATCCGGTTGCGCCGCCGATGCCGTCCCGTCCGGTGCGCCCGCCCAGCAGAATCACCACGTCCCCGGGAGCGGGGCATTCCCGGCGGACATTCTCCGCAGGAGCGGCGGCAACCACCGCGCCGCACTCCAGCCGCTTGGCGATGTAGCCCTCATGGTACAGTTCGGCAACATGGCCCGTGGCAAGGCCGATCTGGTTGCCGTAGGAGCAATAGCCCGCAGCAGCGGTCTGGCAGAGCTTGCGCTGGGGCAGCTTGCCGGGCAGGGTGTCCTTCAGAGACTTTCTGGGGTCGCCTGCGCCGGTGACACGCATGGCCTGATGGACGTAGGCACGGCCGGACAGAGGGTCACGGATACAGCCGCCGATGCAGGTAGCCGCGCCGCCGAAGGGCTCGATCTCGGTGGGATGGTTGTGGGTCTCGTTCTTGAACATCAGCAGCCAGTCCTGCTTTTCGCCGTTTACCTCGGCGTCCATGTGGATGGAGCAGGCGTTGATCTCCTCACTCTCGTCCAGTTCGGGAAGCAGGCCCCGCTTTTTCAGGGTTTTTGCGCCGATGGTGGCAATGTCCATCAGGGTCTGAGGACGCTTCGCCGCCTTTTCCTCGCCGTAGACCTCCACACGGGCTGCAAGGTACTGCTCGTAGGCTGCCTGTACGGCGGGGTCTTCAATGTCAATGTTGTCTAAGTGGGTGGAGAAGGTGGTGTGGCGGCAGTGGTCAGACCAGTAGGTGTCCACCACCCGAATTTCGGTGATGGTGGGGTCCCGGTGCTCCTCGTCCCGGAAATAGGCTTGCAGGAATTTCAGGTCGTCTAAGTCCATGGCAAGGCCCAGCTTGTCCAGCAGTTCAGACAGGGCTTTTTCGTCCATGGAAATAAAGCCAGTGACGGTGGCTACGGTTTCGGGAGCGGCGTACTGAGCCGCCAAGGTCTCGGGCATATCGAGGGATGCTTCCCGGCTCTCCACGGCGTTAATGACGTACTTCTTAATGGCAGCCAGCTCGCCCTCACTTACGTCTCCGGTGAGGACATAGACCTTGGCGGTTCGGATGGTGGGGCGGTTGCCCTGAGAAATGATCTGGATACACTGGGCGGCGGAGTCGGCCCGCTGGTCGTACTGACCGGGCAGGGGCTCCACGGCAAACACGGTCTGGCCCTGAGGTGCCTCGTAGCTGACGTTGTCCACCTGAGGCTCAGAAAACACGGTGTTCACAGCATAGCGGAACAGTTCTTCGTCCATATTTTCTGCATCGTAGCGGTTCAGCACCCGCAGCCCAGTGAGACTGTGAATCTGTAAAAAGTCCCGGATTTCCTTGAGAAGGCTGCTGGCCTCGTGGGTCTGGCCCTCCTTTTTTTCAACATAAACGCGATAAACCATGGGATGTTTCCTCCTTGATTTACTCCAGCGCCAGCAAAGCGCGCTGGCCGATGTCGCTTCTGCGGTAGGCCCCCTCAAATTTGACCCCGTCGGACAGGCGGTAGGCTTCTTTGACAGCTTCCGCCAGAGAATCGGCAATGGCGGTGGTGCCGGTGACCCGGCCGCCGGAGGTGAGAAGCTTGCCATTTTCCAGCTTGGCACCTGCCACAAAGGTGTGCTCAGCCGCTTCGGGGGTCATGGTGATCTCAAAACCCTTCTTATAGCTCACGGGGTAGCCGTTGGACGCCAGAATCACGCAGCAGGCGTGCTTGTCAGAGAACTTCACTTCGGTGTCCGCCAGCGTTCCATTGGTACAGGCCCGCATAATGGTCAGAAAGTCGCTTTCAAGCAACGGCAGCACCACCTGGGTTTCGGGATCGCCGAAGCGGCAGTTGTACTCGATGACCTTGGGACCATTGGGTGTCAGCATCAGGCCAAAGTACAGGCAGCCGCGGAAGGTGCGGCCCTCGGCATTCATAGCGGCGATGGTGGGCAGGAAGATTTCCTTCATGCACTGATCGGCGATTTCGGCAGTGTAGTAGGGGTTGGGCGCCACGGTGCCCATGCCGCCGGTGTTCAGACCGGTGTCGTGGTCGCCGATGCGCTTGTGGTCCATGGAGGATACCATAGGCTTGACCACCTTACCGTCGGTGAAGGCCAATACGGAGACCTCGGGGCCGGTGAGGAATTCCTCGATAACCACCCGGCTGCCGGACTTGCCGAACATACCGCCCTCCATCATATCCCGGACGGCCTTCTTGGCTTCCTCCCGGGTGCTCGCGATGATGACGCCCTTGCCCAAGGCCAAACCGTCAGCCTTGACCACAGTGGGCACGGGAGCGGTGTCGAGGTAGGCAAGCGCGGCTTCCATATCCTCAAAAACCGCATATTCCGCCGTGGGAATGCCGTACTTTTTCATCAGGTTCTTGGAGAACACCTTGCTGCCCTCAATGATGGCGGCGTTGGCCCGTGGACCGAAGCAGGGAATGCCCTTACTTTCCAGCGCGTCCACGCAGCCCAGCACCAGCGGGTCGTCAGGCGCCACCACGGCGTAGTCGATGGCGTTTTCCACCGCAAACTTCACGATACCGTCAATATCCGTAGCCCCGATGGGAACGCAGGTCGCGTCCGCGGCAATGCCGCCGTTGCCGGGCAGAGCAAAAATTTCGGTCACTTCGGGATTCTTTTTCAGGCAGCGGATGATGGCGTGCTCCCGCCCGCCGCCGCCCACAACTAAAAGCTTCATAAAACAATACCCCTTCTGTGTAGATGCAAGATATAAGATAGAAGATACAAGATATTTCTATTCTTCACAGGATTTAATTGCAGCGGTTAACAGTGCCATCAGTTCTTTGCAGTCTGCGTACAAGGACTGAAAAAGTTTGTCCGGGAGATAATCACACTCGTGAAGCAATTCCAGCCAATACAGTGTCTCTGCCGATTCCTTTCTGGCAATCTGCAGCTTTGCCGCAAAATCCTTACGGCTGCTTCCGTAAATTGCCTCCGCAACATTGGCGCCAACACTTGTCCCACTGCGGAGCACCTGTTTCGACATAACAAACTCGTGCCGCTCCCGGCACAAATACTGATACAGTCCCACAATACGCTTCGCAAACGCCATGCTTTTCTTTTTGATAGCACTATCGTTAGACATAGAAAGCTCCCCGAAAGCAATATCTTGTATCTAGTATCTGGTATCTTTCGTATCTTAAAATTAGTGGTGGAACAATCTCATACCGGTGAAGGCCATGACCATGCCGTTTTTATCGCATTCCTCAATGACCAGATCGTCACGGATGGAGCCGCCGGGCTGGGCGATGTACTTGACGCCGGAGGCCTTGGCCCGCTTGATGTTGTCCGGGAAGGGGAAGAAGGCGTCGGAACCCAGAGCCACGCCGTCGAAGGTAGCCAGGAAGGACTTCTTGTCCTCCTCGGTCAGGCGCTGGGGCTGCTCGGTAAAGTAGTTCTGCCAGATGCCCTCGGCGCAGACATCCTCCTCGTTGCCGTTGATGTAACCGTCAATGACGTTGTCCCGGTTGGGACGGCCCAGGTCGGCCCGGAAGGGCAGCGCCAGCGTCTTGGGATGCTGGCGCAGGAAGAAGGTGTCGGCCTTGGAGCCAGCCAGACGGGTGCAGTGAATCCGGGACTGCTGGCCCGCGCCCACGCCTACCGCCTGTCCGTCATAGGCAAAGCAGACGGAGTTAGACTGGGTGTATTTCAGGGTAATCAGGGCCACAATCAGGTCGATTTTGGCGGATTCGGGCAGTTCTTTGTTGGCGGTAACGATGTTCTTCAGCAGCTCGGCGCCAATCTTGAAGTTGTTTCGGCCCTGCTGGAAGGTGATGCCAAAGACCTGCTTGGTCTCCTGCTCGGCGGGGACGTAGGCCGGGTCGATGGCGACCACGTTGTAGCTGCCCTTCCGCTTGGTTTTCAAAATTTTCAAAGCCTCATCGGTGTAGCCGGGAGCGATGACACCGTCGGAAACTTCCCGGGCAATGAGCTTGGCGGTGGTGGCGTCGCACACATCGCTTAAGGCCACCCAGTCACCGAAGGAGCACATCCGATCGGTGCCCCGGGCCCGGGCATAGGCGCAGGCCAGAGGGCTTTCATCCAACTCGGGCACATCGTCCACGAAGCAGGCCTTTTTAAGCCGCTCGCTCAGGGGCTTGCCCACGGCGGCGGAGGTGGGGGAAACGTGCTTGAAGGAGGTGACCGCCACCATTCCGGTGGCCTCCTTCAGCTCCTTCACCAACTGCCAGGAGTTCAGGGCGTCCAGAAAGTTGATGTAGCCGGGACGGCCGTTGAGGATGGTGAGGGGCAGGTCGGAGCCGTCCGCCATGTAGATGCGGGAGGGCTTCTGGTTGGGGTTGCAGCCATATTTCAGTGCAAATTCGTTCATGGTTTGTCCTCCTGCTTAGCAGTGCTTGTTGATAATTCTCTGTTCATGCTTGCCGGTTTCCAGATCGGTGTAGCGGACGAACAGGGAAATCTTGTTGGCTTCGTTCAGATTTTCCCACAGCTCGGTGGTAAATGCGTCAATGTCGGCAGGGATGGTCACCCGCTCCGGTTCCCCCTGGAAGGTGGGAATCACGGGGTTACCGTCACAGACGTAGGTGTGCAGGAAGTGGCCCAGACCGGCGGTGGCGGGGTATTCATAGAAGAAGCGGGCACAGCCGTTGCCCTCGGGGTCGGCGGCTTTCAGGATGGACATTTTGTAGCTGCCGTCAAAGGCCTGAATGCCGGAAATCCGAGGTGTCCAGTTGGGGCCATCGTCCTCGAACTGACGGGTGCGCAGAGCCTGCTCCATGGGAAGGCCCTTTTTCAAGTATTCCCAGATGGTGTCGGTCTGGTCACCATTGGTGACGATCAATCCCCGGCCGAATTCCCGGACGGGATGGTAGATAATCAGATGGGGGTCCTTCATCAGGCTGGGGTCGTGGGCCTCGGTGCGGATGCCGTCCGGCTCCTGAATGAACACACGGTTCCGGGAGTTGACGCTGCGGCCCATAATGAAATAGGCGGCGACAGCCTTCTTACCGTCAGGGGTCACGCCCAGCACAATGCCCCGGCCGGGGTAGGTGTTGCCGGACAGCCGCTCCGCCATGGTTTTGGTTTCATAGACGTTCATAAAAATTCTCCATTCGTAGGGCAGGGTCATGACCCCGCCGCAATCTCGGCTCCCCTTTTGGGGGGGTATGCTGAGCAGAGCAATCTGATGGGTGTCCTTTCTTGCGGTGGATCACCTTTTCCGACCTCGCTTACGCTCGGCCACCTTAATGAATAATGGTATGATTGCCACTGGCAATCATGGAAATTTCAGATTCGCTGCGCGGAGCACCACCCCAAAGGGGAAGGCAAATTATCTCTGCAATCCGGCGCAGACGGTTTCCGCCGCCTGGGGCAGCAGAATCCACTCGGCCTGCTCCATGACCCGGCGCTGTAGGGTTTCCGGGGTGTCGCCGGGTTCGATATACACAGCCTTCTGGGCAATGATCTCGCCGCCGTCGGGAATTTCGTTGACGAAATGCACCGTGGCTCCCGTGACCTTCACGCCATAGTCAAGAGCAGCCTGATGCACCCGCAGGCCGTAGAAGCCTTCACCGCAGAAGGAAGGAATCAGGGAGGGATGCACGTTCAGGATGCGCTTGGGATAGCAGGATGTAAACTTCTCCGTGAGAATGGTCATAAAGCCCGCCAGAATGATGACCTCAATACCATATTCCGACAGAATTTCCTTGAGTTTCTCCTCAAAGGCTTCCTGAGAGCCGCACTGCTTTTTCAGCACCACAGCGGTGGGAATTCCCGCTTTTTTTGCCCGCTCCAGCGCATAGGCGTTTGCGTTATTGGCAACCACCAGCGCGATTTCGCCGCTGGTTAATACGTTTCCCTGAGCGTCAATCAGTGCCTGCAAATTGGTGCCGCCGCCGGAGACCAGCACCGCGATTTTGGTTTTCACTCCAGAATCACCTTTTCCTCGTTCTCCACGATGACGCCCATGGTGTAGGCATCCACGCCGTTTGCTTTCAGGATTTCAATGGCCTTGGCTTCCTGGGCGGCAGGCACTACGATGCTCATGCCAACGCCCATGTTGTAGGTGTTGAACATATCCCGCTCGGGGATATTGCCCCAAGCTGCAATCACATCGAAAATGGGCAGAACCTTGACCTTGGACTTGTCGATCTTTGCGCACAGGCCGTCGGGGATGGAACGGGGGATATTCTCGTAGAAGCCGCCGCCGGTGATGTGGCTGATACCCTTGACATCCACCTGCTCCAGCAGCGCCAGCACGGGCTTGACGTAGATCTTGGTGGGAACCAGCAGGGCTTCGGCGATGGTCTTGCCCCCCAGCTCCTGCCGGGGAACGTACAGCTCCGGGTTGTTGTTGTCGATATCAAAGACCTTCCGGCACAGAGAGAAGCCGTTGCTGTGGATGCCGGTGGAGGGCAGGGCGATGACCACATCTCCCGCTTTCATCCGGGTATTGTCGATGATCTTCTTCTTATCCACGATGCCCACGGCGAAGCCCGCCAGATCATACTCGTCCACAGGCATCATGCCGGGGTGCTCGGCAGTCTCGCCGCCAATCAGGGCCGCGCCGGACTGGACGCAGCCCTCTGCCACGCCGCCGACAATTTCGGCAATCTTCTCAGGCACATTTTTGCCGCAGGCGATGTAATCCAGAAAGAACAGGGGCCTCGCGCCCACGCAGATAATGTCGTTGACGCACATAGCAACGCAGTCGATGCCGATGGTGTCGTGCTTATCCATGAGGATGGCCAGCTTCACCTTGGTTCCGCAGCCATCGGTGCCGGACACCAGCACAGGCTCCTCCATGCCGGCAATCGGCAGACCGAAGCAGCCGCCGAAGCCGCCCACATCGTCGAGGCAGCCTTCGTTGCGGGTGCGGGCAACGTGCTTTTTCATCAGCTCCACGGCCTTGTAACCGGCGGTGATGTCTACGCCGGCAGCGGCGTAGCTGGCGGAGAAGGAATTTTTATGATCCATAGATATAAGCTCCTTTGTCGCTTTTATAGTTGACAGTTGACAATTGACAGTTGACAGTTATAAGTAACTTTTCCTGTCAACTTTTTGAAAGCGGTAACGAATCGAGCGGTACCCAATGGTGTTACGACTACAAACAGGGTGCGTCACGCATTGGGTATGAGCCCTGCTCACTCCTCACCCGTCCAGCAGTAAGTACAAACTTTTTCTCTGTCCAGGCCGATGGCCTCCAGCAGGCCGTCCAGAGACTGGTAGCCCAGAGAGTCGAAGCCCATTTCCTTGCAGATGGAATCCAGCATGGACTTGCCCCGCTCGGTGGTGGGGTCAGCGTACTCGGCAAGATGGTGCTGACCCACCGCGCCTTCCAAATCCTGAATGGTCTTGCGGGTCAGCAGCTCCATCTCGGACTTGCTGCTGGAGAAGTTCAGGTACTTGCAGCCGTACATGATGGGCGGGCAGGCGGAACGCATATGCACTTCCTTTGCGCCGGACTTGTACAGGAAATCCACGGTTTCCCGCAGCTGGGTGCCGCGAACAATGGAGTCGTCCACCAGCAGCAGCTTCTTGCCCTCGATTAGTTCCGGAACGGGAATCTGCTTCATTTCCGCCACCAGATTGCGCATCTCCTGATTGGAAGGCATGAAGGAGCGTGCCCAGGTGGGGGTGTACTTGACGAAGGGCCGTGCAAAGGGCTTGTGGGAGCAGTTGGAATAGCCGATGGCGTGGGGCAGACCGGAGTCCGGCACGCCGGCAACGTAGTCCACATCCGGCATGGTGCCGTTCTTCTCCTCGTTCCGGGCCATGATCTCGCCGTTGCGGTTGCGCATGACCTCCACGTTGACCCCTTCGTAGTTAGAATTGGGATAGCCGTAATAGCTCCACAGGAAGGCGCAGATCTTCATCTTCTCGCCGGGCGCGGACAGCTGGGTGTAGCCGTCGGGCGTCACCTGCACAATCTCACCGGGGCCGAGGTTATAGCAGGGCTGATAGCCCAGCTTCTGGCAGGCAAAGGATTCCATGGCGGCGCAGTAGCCGTTTTCGCTCTTGCCGATGACGATAGGCAGCCGTCCCATCTGGTCCCGGGCGGCAATCAGGCCGTCGGCCTTCAGAATCAGAATGGTGCAGGAGCCTTTGATGGCAGACTGGGCATAGCGGATACCGTCCACCAGATTGTCGCAGCGGTTGATGAGGGCCGCAGTCAGCTCCGTGGCGTTGACGGCCCCGGAGGACATGGCCATGAACTGATGGCCCGGGCCGGAGAAGGTCTTTTCCACCAGCTCCTCGGCATTGGTGATGATGCCCACAGTGGAGATGGCGAACAGGCCCAGATGGCTTCTCACCAGCAGCGGCTGGGGGTCGGTGTCGGAGATGCAGCCAAGGCCGAAGCAGCCCTCGAATTTCGTCAGATCCCCTTCAAATTTCGTGCGGAAGGGCGTATTTTCGATGTTGTGAATTTGGCGCTGAAACCCCTTTTCCGGGTCATAGAAGGCAAGGCCGCCCCGCTTGGTGCCTAAGTGGGAATGATAGTCCGTGCCGAAGAACACGTCGTACTTGCAGCTTTTGCGGGACACGGCCCCGAAGAAACCACCCATTTTGGAATCCTCCTTGAAATGAATAACTTGGAAAACGGCAGCGCAGGGGAGGATTTTCCCCTCTCCTACGCCGCGATGCCTGTGAAATTTCGCGAAAAAGCGTTTGTTGCGGCTCCCTGCCTCCTTTCATAGCTGCCAAAGAAAGCGGTTTATGGGGCGCACAGGGGGACCAGTCCCTGTGTGGTGCGTGTTTTCAATTGACAGTTGAAAATTGACAATTAGCGTCTATTATTTCAATCGTCCCGAAGGGACTCCATAATTGTCAATTGTCCATTGTCAATTGTCAATTCTTAATTTCCGCCTGCAATGCGGCATCTTTTTCAAGAACCTTCGCAGCGTCAGCGGCGCGCTTGGCGTCCAGTCGGGAGGCAAGCTCACTGTCCTCCACGGCGAGGATCTGGGCGCATAACAAAGCGGCATTCACGCCTCCATTGATGGCTACGGTGGCGACCGGGATTCCGGAGGGCATCATAACGGTGGAAAGGAGTGCGTCAATGCCGTCGAGGCAGGCTCCCTTACAGGGAATGCCAATCACAGGAAGGGTGGTGTTTGCGGCGATGGCCCCGGCAAGATGGGCTGCCATACCGGCAGCGGCAATGATAGCGCCGAAGCCGTTTGCCCGGGCGTTCCGTGCGAACTGGCGGGCCTCCTCGGGAGTGCGGTGGGCGGAATAGATGTGGCACTCGTAGGGAATCTGCAAAGCGTCCAGCGTGTCCATAGCCTTGCGCAGGATGGGCAGGTCGCTGTCGCTGCCCATGACGATACCAACTTTTTTCATGCGTAACCTCCAAACGATAACAACAAAAAAGGGCGCACTTTATCCCAAAATCTCAGGAAAAGTGTGCCCAGACGGTCGGCATTGCACGATATTTTTCGTGCAAAACATATGCCCTTACTCCATGTGGTGCTCCACGAATCCGTCAGTCATAAGGGTTTCTCTCTTTACAGTAAAATTATACCACGGGGCAAAAATTGCGTCAAGGCGGCAGAAAGACAATTTCCGACAGCTTTTGCGCCGCTGCCATGTGGAAAGTGACAAATGGGGGCAACTCTTTATAGGAAAAGTAACCATTGACAAACGGAAGGAGCTCTCGTACAATATACATAACCTCTTACATGACTGACGGGTTTCGCGAATTTACGCGGTGGAGTGTAGGAGTATGTGTTCTGCCGACCGTCTGGGCAATTCAGTTTGGGGCTGGATTGTCCTTTTTTGGTTTTTCAGCCTTAGAAATAAGAAAACAGAGGTGTTTTGCATGAAAAAGATCCGTTCCATGAGCGAAGGCGAATTCCTGAAGCTGTTTTTTGCCTTCTTCACCGCCGCGTTTCTCATCGCCGCGGTGATCATGCCGGACCGGGCGACTATGCTGCCCGGCCTGTGGCAGATCCTCAGCCAGCCCAGCAAGCTGTCCACCAACTACTTTGCCGTGGGCGGCTACGCGGCGACCTTCCTGAACATGGGCCTGGTCGCCCTGATCAGCCTGCTGCTGTTCGTTGTATTCCGCGGAACCCCCACCAACGTGTCTACCCTGGCTTTCGTGCTGACGCTGGGCTTCGGTTCCTGGGGCATCAATATTCTGAACATCTGGCCCACCATTTTCGGCGTGATGATCTACTGCATCGTCAAGAAGGAAAAGTTCGGCGCCAACGTAAATGCCATGCTGTTCTCCACCGGCATCGCGCCCCTGATTACCGATCTCATGATCCGCTATCCCAACGCGGAGGCCGTCGGCTTCAACTTGGAGGGCATTCTGATCGCGCTGGCAGTGGGCTTCTGCATCGGCTTCTTCCTGCCGGCGGGCCTTGCCAACTCTCCCAAGGTGCACAAGGGCTTCGACCTGTACTCCGCTGCCCTGCCCATCGGCATGACCGCCTTCTTCCTCAACGCCACGCTGTACAAGACGCTGGGCGTTGCCCTGCCTGCCGGGGCGGACGCGGCGCAGCTGCAGGTGGCCTCCCGGCTGACGGTGAATACCTTCTGCCTGATTCTGTTCGGACTGTGCGTGGTCTTTGCCTTCGTACTGGGCTGCCGTCCCAAGGATTACTGGAATCTGCTCATTGACCCGGCGCTGGTGACGAATTTCTCCTCCACCTACGGCAACGCCGTGTTCCTGATGAACGTGGGCGTGTTCGGCCTGTTCATTCTGGGCTACTACAACCTGATCGGCGCTTCCTTCAACGGCGTGACCTTCGGCATCATCTTCTGTATGCTGGCCACCTGCAACTCCGGTTCTCACCCCGGCAACGTCTGGCCCATTATGGCGGGCTACCTTCTGGCCTCCACGGTGTGCGGTCTGGTGTCCCCGCTGGTGGGCGGCACCTTCACCTTCGCCATCAACGCTCAGGCCATCTGCGTAGGTCTGTGCTACGCCAACGGCCTCAGCCCCATCGCCGACAAGTACGGCTGGCGCTATGGCATTCTGGCGGCAGTGATGCACTACCTGCTGGTGACCTCCGTACCCACCCTCCACGGCGGCTACTGCCTGTACAACGGCGGCTTCACGGCTGCGCTGATCTGCATCATTCTGGTACCCAGCCTGGAGCGGTTCAGCCGGGACAAATTTGAACGCAAGGCGCTAAAGAACAAGTAATCTTCAACTCCCCGGCTGTGCCGGGGAGTTTTTTCGCCAAATATTGCCGCAAAAATTCGGTCAGTTCGCATATAGACAAACAGCTGCTCCTGTGGTATTCTGTTTTTATAATCCTGACATTAAGGGGAAGCCCCCTGCGTGAAAGGTGTGCATAGGTTCTTCGGTCACGCCGGGTGCGTGGCTGCATTGGCTGTTGCCGCACCGTCAGGGTCGCGGCATTTTTTGTTGGGAGGGAGGATATGTTATGGAAACCAGAGTTGCGGTCATCAGCATCATCGTGGAAAACCCCGGCATGGTGGAGACGCTCAATTCCCTGCTGCATGAATACAGTGAATTCATCATCGGCAGAATGGGCCTTCCCTACCCGAAGCGGAAGGTCAGCATCATCACCGTGGCGCTGGACGCACCCCAGAACACCATCTCCACCCTCTCCGGAAAATTGGGCGGCCTGTCCGGTGTCAGTGTCAAAACTGCCTATTCCAGCGTCACTGGAAAGGACTAGAAAAGAGGAACTGTTATGAGTAAAAAAGTTCGTTGGATTACCGAAACCGCCGTCATGCTGGCGCTGCTGGTCGCCCTTCAGGCGCTGACCAAACCTCTGGGCCAGCTGGTCACCGGCTCCTGCGTCAACGCCGTTCTGGCAGTCAGCGTGCTGCTGGCGGGTTTGAGCAGCGGCATCATCGTGGCCCTTGCCTCCCCCGTTCTGGCGTTCCTGCTGGGCATCGCGCCCCAGCTGGTCACCCTCCCCGCCATCATGGTGGGCAACACCGTGTTTGTGGTGCTGCTGCACTTCATCGCCGGAAAGAATAACGGCATTGGTCAGCGTATCGCCGCCTGGTTCATCGCCGCTGTGGTCAAGTTCGCCACGCTGTATATTCTGGTGGTAAAAATCATCTGCGGGCTGGCTGCCGCCCCGTTGCTGGCAGGCGGTATGCTGAAGGAGCCCATGCTGAAGGCCCTGCCCACCATGTTCGCGTGGCCCCAGCTGATCACTGCTCTGATCGGCGGCGGTATTGCTCTGCTGATCGTCCCCGTTCTGCGCAAGGCGCTGCACAAGTAAGAAACATTTCTCCCCCCATCGGATTGCCATGAACCGCCCGGGCTAAGCCCGGGCGGTTTCCTTATTCCACATCCAGATACCCGCACAGCACCTTCAGGGTATTGTACACCCCGTCAATGTGGCTGCGCTCGTAGCCGTGGCTGGCGTAGACCCCCGGGCCGATGAGGCCATGGCGCAGATCGTGGCCCGCGCTCAGGGTTGCTTCCACATCGGAGCCGTAGTGGGGATACACGTCCACCGCGTAGTCCGCCCCGGTTTTCTTCGCCGCTTCGATGAGCTTGCCCACCACCTCATAGCTGTAGGGGCCGCCGGAATCCTTGGCGCAGATGCTCACCTGCCGCTCGGTGCAGCTAAGTCCCTCGCCCACGCAGCCCATGTCCACGGAAATGGCTTCCGTGACCCCGGTGGGAACGGAGGCCGCGCCGCCGTGGCCCACCTCCTCGTAGACCGTCACATGGACATAGGTTTTCCGGGGCAGCGTGATTTTGTTGTCGGCGAGGTATTTGGCAAAGCCCAGCAGAATGCCCACGCTGAGCTTGTCATCCAGAAAACGGCTTTTGAGGTAGTCGCTGTTCGTCCTTCTGGTTCTGGGGTCGAAGCAGACGAAGTCTCCCACCTCAATACCAAGCCCGCGCACATCCCCGGCGGACTTCACATCCTCGTCCAGTACAACCTCCGTGGTGTCAAAGTCCCGCTTGGCGTCGCCGTAGCTGCCGTTGACATGGACGGAGGCGTTGCAAAGCTGCAAGGTGCCGTCGTAGATTTTGCCCTCCCGGGTATAGACCCGGAGGTTCTCGGTTTCGCCGTTTTCCGCCCGCATGCCGCCGATTCTCGTCAGCTGAAGCCGTCCGTTGTCCTTAATCCGGCAGACCATGCCCCCCAGCGTATCCGTGTGGGCTTCCAGCAGCAGGCCGTTCTCCGCGTTCTGCCCGCCCAAATCCGCCAGCACGCCGCCTTTAGTCGTGATTTTTGCCGGGAAGCCCAGGGCTTCAAAGGCATTTTTCACCCACAGGGCGGCTTTTTCCGTAAAGCCGGAGGGAGAATCGATGGCGAGCAGCTCTTCCGCCCGCTCCCATGCATAATTCGCATAATCAAAGGGTATCATATTGTCCTCCTAACAGCCAGTAGTGCCAGACCCCCGCAACCTCCCGCATGAAGTGGTTAATCTTCTGGGTGACCCGGCTGGTCTTCGCCGGAACCCCCACAAATTTCACGCCGCAGGCCTTGGTAAACAGGCCGGCCCGGTACAGGTGATATTCGCTGGAAAGCACGCCGATTTTTTCCGGCCGCTTTCCGGTTTTTTCTTCAATCAGGTCAAGAGAAAAATGGAGATTTTCCCAAGTAGAAGTGGCCCGGTCCTCCATCCAGATGCGCTCCGGGTCGATGCCCATATTGACCAGATTCTCATACATGGACCATGCCTCCGGAATCGGCTCGTCGCCGCCCTGCCCGCCGGAAACAACGGCAATCACATCGGGATGGGCCGCCAGATAGTCGTAGGCCCCATAGATTCTGTCCCAAAGGGAAGCTGACGGACCGGTGACCCGGACCTTGGCTCCCAAAACCACCAAATAGTCCACGTCCTCTTCCGGGCTTCCGAAGCTGGCCTTGATGATGATGCCCTCGGTGACGGTGACCACCGCAATACCGATGGCAAGACACACAGTAAATACCCGGCGAATCATCGGAACTGCCGCCGGAAAACGGGGCAGCAGGATTCCGGTCACTTCATAAAAGGCGATAATCCCCGCAAGGCAGCAGCAGACCAGCGCGGAAAAGCTGTAGCCCCACAGGACGAAGCGCAGATAGAAAGCCGCCGCGCAGAGCGCTCCAATTAACAGCCACGGCAGCAAATGAATGTGTTTCATAGTATCTCCGAATGATGATATCCTTCTGTAGGGCGCGTATCAGATGGGCGTAAACACAAATTTCTGCATCAGTCCGTCCACCACCGCGTGGACGGTCAGAGCGCCGTTCGTCCCCTCCTCTACGGACATCTCCACGTCTTTCCCTGCGAGCTTCCCCCGCAGATACTCCACGGGGTCGTCGCACGCCACTTCCTCAAAGAAAACGTCCCGCATCTGATTGTTGCGGCAGAGGTTTTTGATTTCATGTACCAGTTCGTATTCCATTACAATTCCTCCAAAAGGGTTTCCAGCTGCGGCAGTCCCTCAATTTCGTAGTCGGGATGGATATCCCCACAGGGCTTGTGCTGAGGGTTAACCCAAACGGTTTTCAGCCCCGCGTTGATACCGCCTTTGATGTCCGAGGTCAGGCTGTCGCCTACCATCAGGGCACGTTGCAAGGCAAAACCGGGAATCCTCGCAAAGCACCGGTCAAAATAGGCTTTCTCCGGCTTATGAAAGCCAATTTCCTGGGAAATAAACACCTGCTCAAAGTAAGGGTACAGTCCCGCGCTGGTCAGCCGGCTGTGCTGAACGGCAGCGGTTCCGTTGCTCACAAGAAACAGCCGGTAATTTTCGTGGAGTTTCTTCACCGTCTCCTCCGCCCCGGGCAGGAAATAATGTCCGATGGACAAATTATGCTCGTAGCTTTTGGCGCAGGCAGACGGGTCCACGGTCATGCCCAGCTCCCGAAACAGCGCCCCGAACCGGTTCACCAGCACCTGATCCCGGGTCATTTTGCCCAGCTCCAGCTGCTCCCAGTGCCATTTATTGATTTCATGGTAACGGTTCAGCAGAGCTTCCGTGGGTTCCGCGCCGAAGGCTCGGATGGTTTTGCTCAGGGCGATGCGCTCGGCCTTGTGAAAGTCCAGAATGGTGTCGTCCAGATCCAGAAGCAAAAATTCGATCATTTTTCTCTCCATTTCACAATCTCATTGGCAATTCTGGCAAATTCCGGGATGCTCAAAGTTTCACCCCGGACATTCGCGTCAAACCCCGCCTGTGCGATGACCTCCGATGCGCCGGTTTTGCCCAGTTCCGGGAAGCCGGAGGCAAGGCCGTTACTCAGCTTTTTGCGCCGCATGGCAAAGCTGGCCCGGACGGTGCGGAAGAATACAGTTTCGTCCAGAATTTCCCATTCCCGCTTTTTTCGCACCTTCAGCTGAATCACCGCCGAGGTGACCTTGGGCTGGGGCAGAAAGCAGTGGGCGGGCACATCGAACAGCAGCTCCGGCTCTGCGTAATACTGGCAAAACACGGTGAAGGCACTGTAATCAGCGCTGCCCGGGGCGGCGGCAATCCGCTGGGCCACCTCCTTCTGCACCATGACGGTGACAGACTCAAAGCAGTCCGCTTCCAGCAGCGCCGTGAGAATGGGCGAGGTGATATAGTAGGGAAGATTGGCGCAGGCCATAGGCCGAAGCCCGGAAAACTCCCCCTCCACCAATGCCGGAAGGTCAAGCTTCAGCACATCGTTCCAGATAATCTCCAGATTGTCGAACTCCCCCACGGTGATGTCGAGAATCGGCTCCAGCCGCTCATCCAGCTCCACAGCGCAGACCTTTTTCGCGCGAAGGCACAGCTGCTGGGTCAGGGAGCCGATACCGGGGCCGATTTCCAGCACCCCCGCCGTTTCGTCCACCCCAGCCTGCTCGGCAATGGACTGGGGCACCCAGGGGGCAATCAGGAAATTCTGGCCCTTGGCCTTGGAAAAGTGGAAGCCGTGCTGGGAAAGCAGTGGCTTCATCACCTGAATATCGCACACGTTTACCATTTCAGAAACCGCCTTTCTTGCGGTTATCATACCAGAAAAAAGGCGGATTTGCAAGGGGAAGGCGTTTCACGCTTTCGCGTTCAGCACCACAATCGCTCCCAACACCAAAGCGATGCCCGCGAAAGCGGGAAGCGTCAGGGTTTCGCCAAAGGCCAGCGCCCCCGCAGCAGTCGCCACCACCGGCTCAATCGATGCCATGATGGCCGCCGCGCTGGCGCGCATATGGTTTAGGCCCACGGTGTACAGAAGGTAAGGCAGAACCGCCGTAACCAATGCCGTCACGGCAATCAGCAGCACCAAAGCGCCGGGATTCCGGGTCTGAGAGATAACACGCACAATCTGTATTGGATTGCACAGCAGCAGCGCACCCACAGCGCCGAAGAGAAACGCGTAGGTCGTCACTGTCAACGGCTGGTATTTCCGCAGGGCGAAGGTGCCGAAAATACTGTACAGCCCATAGCCCACAGCGGACAACAGTCCCGTGACAATGACCATCGGCGACAGGCTTGCCGACGACCCAATGCCGGACACCAGCACACAGCCTCCAAAAGCCATGGCGGCACACAGCAATTTCCGGCGGGTGATCTTCTCCCGGAAGCAGATTGCCGACATCAGCATGACCCAGATGGGCGAGGTATACAGCAGAATCGCCGCCACAGAAAGGGATGCCAGATCAATGGTGGTAAAATAGCACACCGTAAACAGCAGCAGGCTCAGAAGCCCCATCCCCAGAAACAGCCCCATATCCCGTAGCCGGATTTTCAGCAAATCCCGCTGAAAAACGCCGGTAATCAGCAAAAACAGCAGTGCCCCAAACAGAATCCGCAGGCAGGCGATTTGCAGCGGAGAAAAGCCGTAAGCGCCCAATTTGCGCACAAACACACCCATAGCGCCCCACAGCGTCCCGGCAGACAGCACGAAAAACGGCGCGATTTTCTTCATGAAAAACCCTTCCCTTCAACGGCCGACTTTCCCACATTTTACGCGCCGGTTTCTCAATTGTCAACAGAAAATCCATCCTTGCCCCGAAGTATACGAAACGGCGGGGCTTTCGCCCCGCCGCTGTGATTATTCGCCTTGAAATTTTTTCAGGTTCCGGTTTAAGTCCCGGGTATCCCACTTCCGTTCCAGCCACATGGCGTACCACATGGCGACCATGGCCCCTTCCAGAATAACCACCAGCAGGACGCCGCCCCAGACCGGGATGCCACGGAACCAGCCGAATCCCAGCGCGCCGCCGAGAAAGGCGATGTTTGCCAGAACCCCCCAGAGGACCGTCCGGCCAAGGCTGTCGCCAAAGGCCTTCCCCTCCGGGAAAATGGCGGTTTCCGCGCTGGCAAACAGCATACTCACCACCAGCATTTGAAGCATTGTCAGGCTGTCCACACTGTATACTCCCTGCAGGGCATTGACGATGGCCTTGAAGAAGATGCCCGCGACGGTGTAGGTGCTCATGTGGTACTTCATTTTTAGGCCCCACAGGTAAAACCGATTGAATCCGTTCATGTTTTTTCTCCTTTCATCCCATTCCCAGCCGCTCCCGCAGAGCGGGTGCGTAATGCCGGGAGATCACGATTTTTTCGCCGGTGGACAGGGTAGCCTCGATGCGTCCCCCGCCGCAGCTTCGCAGCCGCCGAATAGCGTACAGGTTCGCCACACAGGACTTGCCGCACCGCAGCAGGCCCATGGCGGCCCACCGCTCCTCCAGCTCCGAGAGCGTCAGGGGCGGTCTGGTACATGCCGTTTTCGGTGTAGACGAAGGTTTTTTCCTCCACCGTTTCGCAGTACACCGTCTCGGACACATTCAGCGGCAGCAGCTCCTTTTGCTCATTCCAGACCAGCAGCTTCTGCATCCCCGCCCGAACCAGCGCCAGCAGGCGAAGCATTTCATCGTCCAGCTCCCGGCAGCGAAGAATGACCTCGTTTTCTTCTGACTCGATATGCTCTACCGTAATTTTCATAGCCAGCCCCCTTTCGTGATTTCATCCTATCATATTGGATGAGCCGGTGCAAGGCCTGTGCCGGTAAGATGCACTTTTGGAGGGGGAAGGTGCAAAAAGCTCCCCTTGCGGGGAGCTTTTGTTACATATAACTCTTGATGGTAGAAATCAGAATATCACCCGCGACAACCCGGTCTTCCGCGGCAAAGCCCTCGGCAAAGTTGTCGGAATACAGCACCTGGGCGTTGGGCGGAAACTCGTCGTCTCCTTCCCACACCAGAATCCGCATCCGGTAGCCGCCGACCAGGTCGAACTGGAAGCCGGCGTCGCCGTTGGGCAGGGACAGGCCCCCCATTTTTTCGGCGGCTGTCCGGAAAGCGGCGACGCGGGTGCCGAAGGTGAAGGCAGCCCGGGTCAGCACCCGTCCGGTATAGGGTTTGATATACATTTCCCCCCAGGGCATTTCCCGGAAGGTCTTCCACTCGCCGCCCCAGTGGACATCCCTGCTTTCCAGCAGATAGCGCAACAGAAAGGTCTGGGCGGGCAGGGGCGGAACGGTTCCACCGTCCAGTGCCCGGATGGCGTAATGCGGGTGGGCAATGGCAAAATCCCTGCCCAGAAGACGAACAGTGAATTCCGTCCCATCCCAGCGGACATCGCTGAGTCGGGCGGTCACTTCATCGGGGCGCAGAGCGTGAAATTTTTCTTCATAAAACGCGAAAGGCACTTCTTCTTTGTGATTCTCGATTTCCATAGATACCTCGTTATTCGTGTAATTCCAGTGGCAGACCGTCCGGGTCCCGGAAAAAGGTCATCCGTCCGCCGTTCACGGGGTCCGTGCGGATGGGCTCCGTTTCCACGCCCCGGGCATTGAGCCATGCCGCCGCCGCCTCCACATTCTCCACGTGGAAGGCAAGGTGCCGCAGACCCAGCGCTTCCGGCTGGGTGGGACGGGCGGGGGCATCGGGCTTCGTAAACAGCTCCAGCATCACGTCCCCGTTTTGCAGCATGGTCAGATAGTCCTTCCGCTCCTCCCGCCAGACCTCCCGCACCACGGAAAAGCCCAGCTTTTCTACATAAAATGCCATGGAGCGGTGGTAATCAGAGCAGATGATAGCAATATGATGGGTTTTGTTCAGCATCTTACCGCTCCTGAACGCTGTGGGGGAACAGGCTGCGGTCGGTGTGGGGCAGGAAGCAGGCAGCAACAAAGGCATCCATGTAGCCCGGATGGGTGCTCAGCTCCAGATAGGTCATATTGCTGGCGACCTCCGCGCACTTGGCAGTCGCCTCGTCGCTCATCACCATGGCGTAAGCGCCGGTCAGAGAGGAGTTGCCGATGTAGTGGAACTTTTCAATTTCCACATCCGGGAACATACCGATATTCACGGCGTTTTTCATATTGATGCCGCTGCCGATGCCGCCGGCGACATACACCCGGTCGATCATCTCCACGGTCATGTCCACGGATTTAAGCAGCGTGTCGATGGCAGAGAAGATAGCGCCCTTGGCACGGATGAAGTTGTCGATGTCCACCTCGTTCAGGGACACTTCTCTGCCTGTCTCGGATTCCTCGGGGAAGGCCACCACATAGCGGCCCATGCCATGGGAGTCCCGGCGCACCCGCTTGCCCTCCCGGACAAACAGGCCCTTGGCATTCACAATGCCGCAGCGGAACAGCTCAGAAATCAGGTCGATGATGCCGCTGCCGCAGATGCCCACCACCTTCTGTCCTTCGTCGCCGATGACGGACAGGGTGGGTTCCATGGTATCTACATCGATGACGCAGGCTTCCACCGCGCCGTCGGTGGCACGCATACCGCTGGAAATGTCGCCGCCCTCAAAGGCGGGACCGGCGGAACAGGCGCAGGACATGAGGAAATCCCGGTTGCCAAAGACGATTTCGCCGTTGGTGCCCAGATCGATAAACAGGCTCATTTCGTCCTTGTCCCAGATACCGGAGGCCAATGTACCGGCGGTGATATCGCCGCCTACATAGGAGCCGATGTTGGGGGCAATCAGCACAGGGGCCAGAGGGTTGGCGGGCAGCTTCAGGTCGCCTGCCAGCAGCCCATCCCAGTGGAAGAAGCTGGGCACATACGGCTCCATGCGGACGGAAGAGGCGTCCACACCCACAAACAGATGGTTCATGGTGGTATTCGCGCCCACACACAGCCGCAGGATGCTCCGTGCGCTGATTTTTGCGGTTTTGCACAGGTTGGCAATAATGGGAATCAGGGTCTCCTTCAGAATGGCGTCCTGAAGCTTTTTCCGACCGCCGGGCTTTCCCTGCTCGATGATGCGGTTAATCACGTCCGCGCCGTAGCGGATCTGGCCGTTGCCGGAGGAACCCTTGGCAAGCAGTTTGCCGGTGGTGAGATCGGTGAGCACCATGGTGACGGTGGTGGTGCCGATGTCGATGGCGCAGCCTACAATGGCGGTGTCGTCCGGGGCGCAGATCTCCATGCACTTAAAACAATCCTCGGTCAATTCGCCCTTGACGCAGACAGTGAAATGATTTTCCCGCAGAGTGTGGGCAAGACCAACCATGACAGGGAAGGGAATGTGGACATTCTCCACCCCAAAGGCATCCTCGATGGCCCAGGTCAGCCGCTCGTTGTCGGGCATGGTGTCCTCCAGAGACGGCTCTGCCATGGCGATGACCTTGGAACGGAAGCGGTTAACGAAATGGATGCCGCTGTGTTTCAGATTTTCCTGGCATTCGTCAAAAATCGCCACTTCCTTAGGGCTGCTCAGATCGGCGGTTTTCATTCGGGACTGATAGGCGCTGGCAATGTCCGGCACGAACACGGTGCAGTCGGAACGCACCTTGGACGAACAGGACAGACGCCAGCCCTCCTTGTATTCCTCGTCGGAGATATGGCGGCTCTGGGGAGATTCCAGTTCTCCCTCGATGAGCTTAATGCGGCATTTGCCGCAGGAGCCGTTGCCGGAGCAAGGGGCGTCGATGGCCACATTGGCCCGCCGTGCCAGTTCCAGCAGATTATCTCCGTCGTTGCATTCAATTGTTACGGGGCTTGCGCCCTCAATTTGGAAGGTTACTTTCATTGGTAAAGTTCCTTTCAATTGATAAATACTCCCTTATTCAGGGATGTTCAAATCCGGGCGTTTCTCCCGGATAAATTGCTTGAATTCTTCAAAGGTGCCTTTTGTAAAGGCGTTAGGGTCAAGGATAAGACCGTTTCGCTTTCCCATCATCAGCACATAGCTATGTTTGAGACGCACAACCCGGACAATTTTGCAGTATTCGGCAGTTATGTGAATCGTTCCCTCAAACACTTCCAGCAGATTCCCAAATGTAATCCGGATCTTCGGAAGCGTGCCATCATTGTGCCTCTTTGCCCTTCGCAAATTGCTCCAAGCCATAATATGGGGAAAAGAAAGCATCAGCGCATACACAAAGGCCACAATCGGGAGCATATATTCCGTCGCCCGCAGGCCCTTGGCAGCGGTATCCACCGACACAATTGCAAGAAACACCGTCATCAGCGCAATCCAAGGATATCGCGGTCCTGTACCTATCTTACGGTAGAATTCAGCCAGGGTTTGATGGTTGATATAATACTGAATTTCAAATTTGGGTTCCATTGGTTCTCCTTGTGAGGTGCGGCGGGCTTACCCGCCGCACCCCAAATATTCCACCGCAGTAACGGACCGAGCGGTACCCATTGGTGTAATGACTACAGCTTAGGTACGTCACGCATTGGCTGGCCGCCCTGCGGCCCGCACTATCCGGCGGCATTGCCGCCTACATCAGGGGCTCCATGTTCAGAACGGGATGGCCCTTCTCGGTCAGCCAGTTCAGCAGCTCCTCGCAGTCGGTGGTAACGGTCTCGTCGGCGACCATGTCGGTGAAGTTGTCAATGCCGTACAGCTCCTTGGCGGTCTTGTTCAGCCGCTCTGCCACGTCGTCCTTCAGCTCCTTGGGCATCCAGACGATCCGCTCAATGCCGCCCTCGGCAGCAATGAACTTCTTGGAGGAAATGAAGTGACGGCCATGGCCCATGTAGCCGGGGGTCTGGACACCGCCGCCGGTGCAGGAGGCCAGCTCGCCAAAGGTCATGCCAGCAGGGGTCATGCCCTTGTATTCCCGGTTGACCACGATGAAGCCGTTGGACATGGGCTCAATGCCACAAATGCACTCGAAGCAGCCGCAGGAGGTCATGGGGTCCTCCAGAATGGAGTACAGGGTGACGTTCTCCACCGCACCGTGGGTGGCATCGGAAATGGCCTTGTTGACGGAATCAAAACGACCGGTGCGCTCGTCGGTGCAGCCTTCCTTGAAGATGGGCTGGCAAGGACCGTTGGTGTTCAGCTCATAGGTAGCCTTGGCGTCCAGCCAGGACACAGCGCCGCACAGGCCCAGACGCTCGGGAGTGACCACGCAGCAGTGGGCGGGGGCGAAGGACTGGCACATGATGCAGGTGAAGTAGCGATCGACGGACTCGTCGGTCATGGAAGCCAGACGGTCGTCACGCTGGTTGTAGCGGGGCATTGCGATTTCATCCCGGAACTGGGCGGCCTGTGCAGGCTCGGTGATCAGGGTGATCTGGCACTTGTCCACAACGGCGTCGAACTCGTCCATAATCATGACATACAGCACTTCCGCAAAGTCCTTCAGCCGCAGACCGGCCTCGTAGGCGGCGTTGCTGATACGGATACGCACCTGATTGCGCTGACCGGTGTGCATAACGCCTTCCATGTAGTTGAACCAGGCGTGGAACTTCCGCTCGATAACGGACTCGAAGTCGGCCTGCATCTTCTTGCCGGCGACCTCAACGTAAGTAGCCAGAGCCAGCTCCTTGGCCTCGTCAAAGTCCGGGCCGATGATGCTGATCTTGTGATCCTCGACCTCATTCAGCTCCCGCATGATTACCAGCTCAGCGGTGGGGTTCTTGGCGGACCAGATCTCGTTGTGCATATCGGACTTGCGGATGATCTCGCCCTCGAAGGCGGCGGCGAAAGCGACCGGGATGGGCAGCTCCTTGACCTTGATCTTGATGTTCCGCAGTTCCAGAGACTTCTTGACGGTCTCGGCGTGGTCGCACACGGACTCCAGAGCGCCGGGCACCTGATTCTCGCCCAGATCGATGTCCACCACCACAGGGAAGCCCAGCGCGATAGCGCCGGCGCCGGCGGAGACCACCACAGCGTCGATAGCGCCGAAGGTGTTGACGAAGGCAGGCACACGGTTCTTAGTGTAATCCAGCAGGCCAGCCAGATTGCCGGGCTGAACGTTGCCGAAGATCAGAGCCGCACGGATCGCCACGGTGACAACATGGATGACGGAGGTCACGTCATGGCCCAGAGGAATGACACGCAGCTCCAGACCCATCTTCACGCCGCCCTCGGCACACTGCTCGATAACATCGCCCACCAGGAAGGTCATGAGGCCCTTGGACTGGTAGTCCTTGACCACCTTCACCACGTCGGCAGGATTCTCAGCCTTGCCCAGAACCACGGCGACACCGGGGATATCGCCGGTAACCAGCGGCACGCCCAGAGAGCGGATGATGGGATCGGGCACGAAGCCGATTCCGGTGTCATTCTCGTAGGGGTTGGCGCCGTCCACATATTTCAGGCCCTCAATGATCTCAGCGCCTACGGCAGTGGCAAGGCCCGCGTTCAGGGCCTGTCCCAGATCCTCCTGATTGGTAATCAGGCTCTTGAGCACGTCCACGCAGGCAGGCAGATCGCCAAGGGTCTTGACCTTCACGCCGGTAGCTGCGTAAATGGTGGGGAAGAAATACGCAGTATCGGGGAATGCGATTTCCTTGTCCGCGCCGTACTTGGCGATGGCATTGCTGACCGCGTTCTCAGTCAGGCCTGCCACGGCATTGGAGCCGCCGTAGATCAGATCGGTTAATACACTCATTAAAATTCCTCCCAAATTTTGATGCAAAAATAGGATTTATATGGAGCCCAGAGGGCTGAATATACGATTTTAGTATGGGGTGGGGTTCAGGCTTCCGCAGCAGATTCGGAAGTTTTTAGACAGCGTCACATAAAGCTCTGTGGTGCACTTGTAATACTGGTAGTGGTCAAAGTCCATATTCGCCGCTACCATTATCCCGCCGGAACTTGTTACATAGATCACTGTTGGGTAGCCTATTTCCGGGTAGAGATAGAGTTGAAAATACCTGTCAGTCAAACGTATCTTGCGCCCAGTACGAGAAACTCTGGTTTCCGAAATAGCGGATAGTACCGCATCGGCAGACGCGGATACTTCCCACTCCCGGGTCTCGCTGTCCACATCTCCTAGGAATAGACGGATGCTGTCCCATTTTTCGTCAGGCAAAGCGTCTGCCAATGGCATCTCTCTGGTCCAATAGAGCCAAACACCCGTGGAGACAAGTAGAATAACAGCAATCAGGATGATTCCTTTTTTCCAATTCGGCATTTGGCAGTTCCTTTCCGCTTCTCCTTCTCTTTCCGCTTTTTCTGTTCCGCTTGAAGCTGTCTGACCAGTTCCGGGAACTGGTCGCTGGTGTTTGAAATGGAATAGTCCTTGCCCGCTTTCACGGTAAGGCTGACCATGTTTGCCGGGGAAGTGGTGCGGTTGCCGGCGGCGTTTTTGCCCTGAATGGACTTGATTTTGTCCAGAGGAATGGCATGAAAGCCGCCTTTTTCCTCTAAAAGCAGCCGCTTATTGGTCAGAATCCACCGGCCCTTTTTCTGCTGGCAGATAACCTTCACGGTCTCCTTCGGCAGCAGGGCGGTTTCCAATGTGCGGGTGAAATCCCGCTGCCTGCGCGCCCGGCGCTTGCGTGCGGAGGAACGGACTGCCAGCAGCAGAACCAGCGCTGCCGCTGCCAGAATGCCCAGTTGGCTGGGGGTCATAGCATCTTCCTTTCGGATAAAATGCAAACTGGCTGGGAGGGAGTTCCCTCCCAGCCATAAGTGCTTGGGATATCGCCCGCAGTGCAGGCTTCCAATGCGTGCGCAAGCGTTTGCGAATCGTCACGCGATTGGGTATTGCTCGGTATCGTTACCGATTCCGAATCGTTTCCCGTCGGCCCTGCCGACCTCAGATCTCCAGATAGGAGTCGGAGTACAGAACGTGATCCTTGATGATGTCGGCGGTCTTGATGGTCTCCATCAGGCGCAGGTCGTTGGGGTTGACGATGGCAGAGGTCAGGCCCTGCATCATAGCCATGGCGACCATGGTGGAGTCCATGATGGGACGGATGGCCTTGGGCGCGCCGTTAGAGTTGTTGGACAGGCCGCCAGTGGTCTTCAGGCCCTCGTCGGAGATCATCTTGATGGCTTCCAGAACCTGCATCTGCTTGTCCTGCATACCCTTGACGACCAGGAACAGAGGATCGAACCACAGATCGTCGGAGCTCATGCCCAGGCTCAGGCCACGCTCCAGCATGGTGTGGCAGTGCTTCATACGCTCCTCGTTGTCCTTTGCGATGCCGTCGGCAGAGCACAGGGCGAAGCAGATGGCATCGTTGGCAGCAGCCAGGTCAATGTTGGAGATACGGGAACCGGCATCGGCGGAGTTGACGATGGGCTTGCCGTTGGCGCGGTTGTAAACCTTAATACCGGCTTCGATGGCCTTCTGGTTGGCAGTATCCAGCGCCAGAGGCACATTGTCGAAGTTCTCCTGCAGCAGCTTGACCGCCCACATCATACGCTCGGGGCCGTCCTTCTCAGCAGGTCCGATGTTGACATCCAGATAGGTGGCACCGGCGGCGATCTGCTCGGCGGCACGCTTCAGGATGGGC
This sequence comes from Clostridiales bacterium, assembly GCA_022772525.1. GTDB lineage: Bacteria > Bacillota > Clostridia > Oscillospirales > Oscillospiraceae > Faecousia. Next base: position 16,513 of record JALFAD010000033.1, on the reverse strand, counting down.
TCGGGGTCACGCTCGTCCATAGCCTTGCGGATGGAGGGAGCGATGCAGTGGATGCGCTCGCCGATGGTGACGAAGGTCTTGCTGTCGGGGTTGTAGCCCTTGTACTTGACGCCCATGTCCACGACCTTGATTTCGGGAACCTTGGTAGCCAGCAGCTCCTCGAAGGACAGCTCCTTGACTTCCTCCTTGGGGGCGGCGGCAGCCTTTGCGGCGTTCTCGGCGGCGGCAGCCTTGGCAGCGCCCTCGTACTCCTTGTCCTTCATGTACTTGGGCAGCTGAACGGCTTCCACGGGGCCGACGACCACGTTCCAGCCGGGCAGCTTGTCCTGAATCTCACCCTTCATGACAGCGACCTTGCCGGGGATGATCAGGGTGCGGTTCTTGATCTTGCTCTCAATGCCCAGCTCGTCGAAGGTCTTCTTGACGGTGTTGGCGGAGAACTTGCCGGCAGCCCAGGCGGTCAGAACAGACATACCGGAGGCATCGGTGATAATCAGGTTCACAGGCTGGTTGGAACGCTCCAGCTCGCCGGAAACCAGGAAGTAGGTCAGAGCGAAGTCCACGGTCAGAGCGCAGGGGCTGTTCTCGTCGGCGCCGTTCAGAGGATAGATCTTGGACTCGACCTTCATGGGCTTCTGAGGATCGGTGAAGATGTTCTGACGCAGGCCGTACAGAGGCAGAGCCTGCGCGTAGGTCATGTGCTCCATAACCAGGATGGAGCCGTACTTCTCGGTGAACATGGTGGCGTAGGCGGTCTGCAGGTGGTCGTCACCCTTGGCAAGCCGGGCAATGTTCACGATGGAGGGGTAACCGAAGGAGCGGTCGCCGTCCTTGATGGCGGTACGGCGGACCAGAACGGCATTGGCCAGCGTCTCCTTGGCGGTCTTGCCGGTGACGTCCAGAACCAGGTTCTTGTTGCCCTTGCCTTCCAGCTTCTTCACGGTGTCGTACAGATCGGACAGGCTCTCGGCGGAAACGCCCAGCGCCACGCCGTTGGCGGTGGCCAGCTCGCTCATGGCCTCCCAGTTGTCGGGGGTAGCGCCGTCCAAAATCACGTTCTTGCCGGCGACTTCCAGAGCGGCCTTGGCGCACTCCACGTCCCAGCACTCCAGAATCAGGTCACGACCGGTCGCGGCGGCCTTCTTAACCAGCTCAGCGTAGACAGCGGGATCGGACTGGGTATTGGCGACGAACACGAACTCGACGTACATACGCTCGCCGATACGCTCGTAATCGACCTTCTGCAGATCGGCCAGCTTCTTGTCGGCCTCCTCGGCGGACAGGCTGGTGCCCACGGCGACAGCGTACAGATTCTTGTTGACCAGAGTCTTCTCGTGACGGTACAGGACAGTCTCGCCGCCCAGCTTGTGGCTGCCAACGGTGATGGTCTTCATGGGAGGCGCGGTCTGCTCGTTGAGCATCGCCTTCGCGTCGTCAGAGAAGTAGGGGCACTTGTCGATGGAAACAGCGCCCTGCGCCACCTTCATGCAGAATGCCATACAGGTGGGGCTGCCGCACTCCTTACAGTTCTTCTTAGGAGACAGCTTAAAAATGTCAAGACCCTTCAAAGCCATTGTATGTATCCTCCTTCCGAATTAGACGAGTTCGGTAATGAACTTCTTGATGGTGGCGATAGCGGCGGGATGACGCATGATGACAGCGTCGGCGCCTCCGGTCAGGTTCGCGGCGGCAGTGGAAACTTCCATGTCGATGGCGCGCTCTTCCCGGCTGCCCCATTCGGGCTCGTCTTCCTCAGTGGCAGTGGACTCCTTCACGCCCCACGCGTCGGGAGACACGGGAGACATAATGGGCATCTGCAGGTCGGCATCGGACTGGGCCAGGGCTGCCAGACGGACGCGGTCCAGAGTGGAAGCCACGTACTCGAAGCCATAGCCCACGGCGGCGGTGCCGATGTTCATGACAATGTTCTCGGGGTTGATGGACAGGCCCTTCAGCATGATGTTCAGCTGCTTGGCCAGGTTGATGTCGTCAGCGGTCTCAGCGCCGACCTTCTGACCGTAAGCCAGAGCGACGGAAGCGCCGACGGTCTTGTAGTCCTCGTTGCGGGCGGACAGAACCAGAATGTTCTTGCCCTGCAGAGCCTCAGCGATCTTGCTGAACAGCTCGCCGTCCTTCTCGATGTTCTTGCAGCCCATGACAACGATAGGCATGGACACGGCGTCAGCCACGGCCTTGGCGTCGGCGACGCAGTCGGCAACGCTGCGGTTGGCACCGTTGGGATCGGCGGACTCGAAGTGCAGGCACAGGAAGTCGGCGCCGGGCATGGTCTCGGCGCGCTTGGCGTAATCGACCATGGTGGTGCAGCCCGCGTAGAACTCGTTCAGAGCGGGAGCGTCCCAGGAAGCCGCCAGATCGGAGATTTCCACGCCGATCTTGGGAGCGTTCTCAATGGGAGCGTCGAAGGTGTAGAACGGCATCACGTTCTGACCGCCGATGACGATTGCCTTGTCACCGGTGCCCAGCGTCACGGCATTGATCTTGCCGCTGAAGGGAGCCGTCTTGGGTGTGAAAGCCATAGTGTTTTTCCCCCTTGATTGATTTTGAATGGTTTATATTAGGGCGCAGAGCATGGTAATGGGCCATATTCTGCGTCACTTACAAAGGAATTACAGTCCGATGGACTGCATAATACCCCGAAGAGCAACCTTCATTGGGTCGCTGTCGGGCAGCTTCGCGGAGGGCTCGCCGTCGCAGTCGCAACGGTACACCGCCTCATCCTGAGGCAGCACGCCAAAGAGCTTTAAGCCGTGCTTTTCGATTTCTTCTTTGACACCGGCGTCCAGCACGCCGTCGGGCGCCCGGTTGATAATGAGGCCCATCTGACCGGGGTTCAGGTTCATCTCCTGAACCATCTCGGCAACCCGCGCCACGGCCTGAACGCCCCGGCGGGAGCAGTCGGAAATCAGCAGCATGGTGTCCACATGGGGCAGAGTGCCCCGGGCGATGTGCTCAAGGCCCGCCTCGTTGTCCATGACCACATAGGAATAGTTGGGCACATATTTCGCGACCTGAGACTGGAGCACGCCGTTGACGTAGCAGTAGCAGCCCTTGCCCTGCGTGCGGCCCATGACCAGCATATCGAAGTCATCATCCTCGATGAGGGCCTGACTGAATTTCATCTCGGCGTAATCCGCCTTGGTCATGCCGGTGGGGATGGTGCCCTTCAGCTCTGCCTGAGCCATTTCCTCCCGAATCTGGCCCAGAGAGGTCTCCACCTCCACGCCCAGAACCTCGTTCAGGTTGGAATTGGCGTCGGCGTCCACCACAAGCACGGGGCCGTCCTTCTTCTTGCACAGATAATCAATGAGCATGCCGCAGGTGGTGGTTTTACCCACGCCGCCCTTACCGGCAACAGCAATGGTATGAGGCATAATGAATACTCCTTTGTTGGAAATGCAAAATGATGAATGCGAAATGCGAAAATAGTATGTTTATTGAAAGGGAATCTTATCCTCTTCCTGCCAGTCCGGCTTCTTTCACAATCAGAGCCGTGTCTTCATAGCGGTTCCGGGTAAACAGGTAAATACCGTCCGCTCCGCAGGTCTGATACTCGTGAATCTGATGGATGGTGTATTCCATCCCGGCCTTTCGGAAGTCGGCCCTTTTCTGCTCTGCCCGGGCATCAAAGGGGTCTTTCACAAAGGGATTTGGATAAATCCAGTTTTTAGAGATGATCTCGCACAGAGTCTGGGGCACGGCGCTACCGCCGTGGGAGAAGGCCGCGCTGATCGTCTCGGCCTGATCCAGCACAGGCATAACGCTGGCTTCCACAGGCAGCCGGATTCCCGCCGCCCGGATGGCGTCCAGCCAGTAACGGAACGCGTCCATATCCCAGCACAGCTGGGTAATGATATAGTCGGCGCCGCTGTCCTGCTTTTGCTTCAGAAGCGCGATCTCCGCTTCCAGAGAGCGGCTGCCCGGATGGCCCTCGGGCGCGCTCGCCACCGCGATGGCGAAAGCGCCGCCGAATTCCTGACGGATCAGGGCAACCAGCTCACCTGCGGATTGCAGCTCACCGCCGGAACCGGCCCAGCCGGCAGGCGGATCGCCCCGCAAAGCCAGCACATGATTGATGCCGCTGTCCAGATAGGTCTGAAGCTGAGCTTTTGCGCTCTGCGCTGTGTTGCCGATGCAGGTGAAGTGGGTGACAGGCAGGCACCTGCCATCCTTTGCCACCCGGCCCAGAACCTCCAGATTCTTTCCCGCATCCGCGCCGCCGGCGCTGTAGGTACAGGAGACCGCGTCAGGTCGCAGAGAATACAGCTGAGGAAGCACACTGCCGCACAGCTTCTCCATGCCCGCGTCGGTCCTGGGAGGAAACACCTCGAGGCAGAGGGCGTCGTGCCTGTTCAGCGCGTCTATCACAGACATACGGTTTCCTCCTGAAACATTCTGCCCATCCGGCGTAAGAATCGCATCCGCACATGGGCACACTTCCCCCATATCGATACAACGATATCGTATCACATATCCCGCCTAAATTCAACCCATATTTTGATATTATTTACAAAAAAATGCGCCGTCAGAGGGATGCAGTCATTCAGTTGCCACATATGACGCAGAAAACGCCTGCCGCGAAAGTTTGCAGCAGGCGTTTTATCTTACACTTCCTTGCTCTTGGAGGCAATCTCCATGAGGCACTTGGACATAAAGGCATCGGGCGTCATGGCGCCTAAGTCGTCGCCCTTGCGGGTGCGGACGGAAACGGTGCCGTTCTCCATATCCCGGTCGCCGACCACCAGCATATAGGGAATCTTCTGCATCTGGGCCTCGCGGATCTTGTAGCCCAGCTTTTCGGAGCGGTAATCACCCTCGGCGTGGATGTTCACGGCATTCAGCTTCTCCACAAGGTTCTTGGCGTATTCGTGGGCCCGGTCGGTGATGGGCAGAACCTCTACCTGCGTGGGCATCATCCACAGGGGCAGAGCGCCTGCGTACTTTTCGATCAGGTAGGCCAGCGTCCGCTCGTAGCAGCCGAGGGAAGTACGGTGAATGATATAGGGCCGCTTCTTCTGACCGTCGGCGTCGGTGTACTCCATGCCGAAGCGCTCCGCCAGCAGCATATCAATCTGGATGGTGACAATGGTGTCCTCCTTGCCAAAGACGTTCTTGTACTGAATGTCCAGCTTGGGGCCGTAGAAGGCGGCTTCGTCGATGCCGATGGTGTAATCCACACCCAAATCGTCCAGGATCTGTTTCATGACGGCCTGGGCGGTCTCCCACTGCTCAGCAGTACCCTCGTACTTGTTCTTGGGGTTGGCGGGGTCCCACTGGGAGAAGCGGAAGGTGCAGTCCTCCAGCATGCCCACGGTGTCCAGGCAGTATTTCGCCAGCTCCAGGCAGCCCCGGAACTCGTCCTCCAGCTGATCGGGGCGGAGAATCAGGTGGCCCTCGGAAATGGTGAACTGCCGGACACGGATCAGGCCGTGCATCTCGCCGGAGTCCTCGTTGCGGAACAGGGTGGAGGTCTCGCCCAGACGCATGGGCAGGTCACGGTAGGAGCGGGCACGGTTCAGGTAGACCTGATACTGGAAGGGGCAGGTCATGGGCCGCAGAGCGAAGCACTCCTTGCTTTCGTCGTTGGGGTCACCCAGCACGAACATACCGTCGAGGTAATGATCCCAGTGACCGGAAATCTTATACAGGTCGGACTTTGCCATCAGGGGGGTCTTGGTCAGAAGATAGCCCCGCTTCTGCTCCTCGTCCTCTACCCAGCGCTGGAGGGTCTGGATGACCCGGGCGCCCTTGGGCAGCAGGATGGGCAGGCCCTGACCAATGACGTCAACCGTCGTAAAGTATTCCAGCTCCCGGCCCAGCTTGTTGTGATCCCGCTTCAGAGCTTCCTCCTGCTTTTTCAGATACTCGTCCAACTCGTCCTTGCTGGGGAAGGCGATGCCGTAGATTCTCTGGAGCATTTTCCGCTTGGAGTCGCCCCGCCAGTAGGCGCCGCAGGACTTGGTCAGCTTGAAGCCGTTGTGCTTGACCCGTCCGGTGTGATCCAGATGAGGGCCGGCACACAGGTCGGTGAATTCGCCCTGGGTGTAGAAGGAGATGACGGCATCCTCCGGCAGATCGTTGATGAGCTCTACCTTATAAGGCTCGTTCTTGCCTTCCATATAGGCAATGGCCTCGGCACGGGACTTCTCGCTGCGCTCGATGCGGATGCGCTCCTTGCAGATCTTCTTCATCTCCGCCTCGATCTGAGTCAGGTGCTCGGGGGTGAAGGAGAAGGGGGCGTCAAAGTCATAGTACCAGCCCTCGTCGATGGCGGGGCCGATGGCGAGCTGAACCTCGGGCCACAGGCGCTTCACCGCCTGGGCCATGATGTGGGAGCAGGTGTGCCAGTAGGTCTTGCGGTACTCGGGGTTTTCAAAAGTAAATTCGTTTTCCATAGTACAACCTCCACAAAGTTAAGATACGGAGATACAAGATACTAGATACAAGATATTTTAACCGAAAAACGAGACGATCTCCTATCTTGTATCTCGTATCTTCGTATCTTGTATCTGTTTTTGGGGAGGGTAAAAAAATAGCCCATCCCCTGAAGAATCAGGGGTGGGATACAGTAAAAAAACAGTATTCCACGGTTCCACCCTGGTTGCCCCGGAAACCGGAGCCACTCATTGACGCCGTAACGGGCGCACCCGGCAGGCCATTTCCGGCCTGCGGCTCAGAAGTGGTGACGCTTGCGGCAGGGGTACGGGTGTCTTTCACCAATGCGGCATCCTCTCTGGGAATCTTACCGGAGCGCGTGTCTTCGTCAAAGCCTTTCTACGTGAAAATTTAGCACACTTTTTTTAAAATGTCAATGACCCCACCGGGAAAAAGCAGTGCCAAAATCACCAAAAAACAGGGCCGGGGCAGGCGCTGAGGTTACATAATCAACAAGCAACGAATTGTGACAGGAGATAACATGGCTCGACCTATTGTGTAAATATTTGTTACTTTTCGACACCAGATATCGTGTCCGTTCGACAGGGTGCGACCAAAACGCAGCGTTTAGTATACATAATTTAAGAACATTTTATTTGCAAAAATCGACGAATTTATGGAAAAATAACGATATACTTGACAAAATAGGATTATTTGCTATAATAGCACCATGCAGAACGCAGCTGGAAACGAAATGTAATAATTCACGAAGCTGACGGTTACAAACTGCTTGCGAACCACTTTGATGGGAGGTGCCCCCATGGCAAAGGCCAGATCCAAGATCCTTAAAAGAAAAATCCTGCTGATGCGTCTGTATGTGCTGACGCTGACGCTGATTCTGGTGCTTGCCATGACGGCGCTGCTGTCCCAGACGGCCTTTGCCCGAACCTACGTCATTACCGACGGGGATCGGGTGATGACCTACACCACCTTCGCCACGGACCCGGAGGAGGTTCTGGGGCAGGCGGGAGTCACCCTCAGCAAAGACGATACCTTCACCACCGAAGCGGTGGAGGGCGCGGCATCCATCACTATCCGCCGCGCCCAGAATATTACGGTCCAATACCATGGGCAGACCACGGCGGCAACCACATTCGGCGAAACGGCAGGGGAGCTGCTGCATCGGCTGAATCTGGAGGTGTCCGGAGAGGACGTGGTCTCCCATGGTTTGGAAGAAGAAACCTACGACGGCATGGTTCTGCGCATTGACCGGGTGGAGACCCTGTGCCAGACCTATACCACAACCATCCCCCACGAGGTGACCCGGTGCAGCGATGCCAGCCTGCCTCTGGGCACCGAGGAGGTGCTCACCGAAGGGGCGGACGGGGAACTGCTGTGCACCGCCGAGGTCACCTACATAAACGGCGAGGAATCCTCCCGCCGGGTGCTGTCGGAAACGGTCACGAAAATGCCCACCACCGAGATTATCGGCGTAGGCGCGGGGCCGGTGGTCGAAAAAAGCGACGCCCCCATTATCAGCGACGGCTACATCACCCTGCCCACCGGCGAGGTGCTGACCTACACCCACAGCGACACTGTCCGGGCCACGGCCTACACCCACACCGATCAGGGCTGCGACACCGTGACCTCTACCGGCACCATCGTGCACTGGGGCACCGTGGCGGTGGATCCCCGGTACATCCCCTACGGCACCCGAATGTTCATTGTGGCCAGCGATGGCTCCTATGTCTACGGCATCGCCACCGCAGAGGACTGCGGCGGCGACATCAAGGGTGACCGGATGGATTTGTATATGCCCACCTATGAGCAATGCATGGAGTTCGGCAGACGCCGCTGCACCCTCTATTTTCTGGGGTAAAAACCGTTTTCTATTTCAGCCCTCCCGGCTCGTTTGCCGGGAGAGCTTTTTTGTTCAAAATTGAACAAACCGGGTATTGACTTTCCAAATATCCGGTGGTATACTTCCAACGGTTCAAAATTGAACGAAGTGAGGAACGCAAATGGATCTTGGAAGCTTTTTTAATGCCATGGGCATCGCCAAAAAGGAATACTCCCGCAGTCTGGAGCCGGTGTGCAAACGCTTCGGTTTAACGCAGAACGAGCTGGCGGTGCTGCTGTTTCTCCACAACAACCCCAACCGGGACCGAGCGGCGGATATTGTCTCCTGCCGGGGTATCGCCAAGTCTCACGTTTCGCTGTCCGTGTCCAATCTGGAGCGCCGGGGCATTCTGACCCGCCGGTACGAGCCTGCCGACCGCCGGTCCTGCCATCTGGCCCTGACGCAGAAAGGCGAAGAAATCGCCGAAGCCGGCGCAGGGCGGCAGCGGCAGTTTTTTGAAGCCCTCTATACCGGTATTTCTCCGGCGGAGCGGGAACAGCTGCGGGCCATCAGCCGCAAAATTATGGACAATATTTTGCATTTTGACTGTGTATCTGCGAAATAATGTTGAATTGTCTATAGGAAGGTACATCGTATGGTTGAAACAAAGAAAAAGGACATGGGTGCCGGCTCCATCAAAAAATGGATGCTGAATCTGGCAGTGCCCGCCGTGGTGGCGCAGGTCATCAACCTGCTGTACAACATCGTTGACCGCATCTACCTGGGCCACATCCCCGGCATCGGCGGACTGGCGCTCACCGGCGTGGGACTGTTCACCCCCATTTTAATGCTGATTACCGCCTTCGCCATGCTGGCAGGCGCCGGCGGCGCCCCCCGTGCCGCCATCGCCATGGGTGAAGGCAACCGGGAAAAGGCGGAGAAGATCATGGGCAACTGCTTCGCGGTGCTGATGATTCTGGCGGTGATTCTGACCGTCACCTTCTACCATTTCTGCCCCGATCTGATCCGGCTCTTCGGCGGCAGTGACGCGACCCTTCCCTACGCACTGGAATACGCCAACATCTATATCTGCGGCAGCGTGTTCGTGCTCATCGTCATGGGCATGAACCCTTTCATCACCACCCAGGGCTTCGCAAAGACCAGCATGCTCACCACGGTTATCGGCGCTGTCATCAATATCGTGCTGGACCCCATTCTGATTTTCGGGATCAATTTGGGCGTGTCCGGCGCGGCGCTGGCGACGATCATGAGTCAGGCGGTCAGTGCCTGCTGGATTCTCAGCTTTCTGCGGGGCAAAAAGGCGATTCTCAAACTGCGCCCTGCAAACATGAAGCTGGTGCCCTCCATCATTGGGCCGTGCCTCGGGCTGGGTGTGTCCAGCTTTGTCATGGTGTCCACGGAGAGCATTCTGTCCATCAGCTTCACCTCCTCGCTGGCCCGGTTTGGCGGTGATGTGGCGGTGGGTGCCATGACGGTGCTGACCTCCATCAATCAGCTGGTTACCATGCCCCTGAACGGCATCTGTCAGGGCGGCCAGCCCCTGATCAGCTTCAACTACGGCGCGAAAAAGCTGGACCGGGTGAAGGAAGCTTTTTTCTGCCAGTTTTTCACCTGCGTGGGCTACACCACCGCGTTCTGGCTTCTGTTGATGGCGGTTCCTCAGGTATTCGCGGGTATCTTCACCTCGGATACCGCGCTGGTCAGCTATGCCGCCTGGGCCATGCGGATTTATTTCGTCTGTGCCTTCTCCGTTGGTTTCCAGATCAGCTGCCAGCAGACGTTCATGGCTCTGGGGCAGGCAAAGCTCTGCCTGCTTATGGCCTGCCTGCGAAAGATTATTCTGCTGATTCCCCTGATCTTTATTCTTCCCCACTTTTTTGCCGACAAAGCCTTCGCCGTATTCCTTGCCGAGCCGGTGTCGGATTTTCTCGCCGCCGCCGTCACCACAGGCATGTTCTTCCGGTTCTTCCTCCGGATGCTGAGAGAAGGAAAGACTGCACAACAATGACAAAAACCGCGCCCGCCATCGGGTGCGGTTTTTGCAACTTTTCCTTCGTAATTTTTACCAAATATCTTGCATTCTTTTTGTTGAAGTGCTATAATGCGAAATTGTGAGTTTGTGTCAAGTATCTTCAAAAAGGAGAATAAATATTATGTTTTCTCAGGACAAAATCCGCAATATCGCTATTATTGCCCACGTTGACCACGGCAAGACCACGCTGGTGGACGAAATGCTGAAGCAGGGCGGCATCTACCGGGAAAATCAGGCCACGGTGGAGCGGGTCATGGACTCCGGCGACTTAGAGCGGGAGCGGGGCATCACCATTCTGGCGAAGAATACCTCCGTGCACTACAAGGATTACAAAATCAACATCGTGGACACCCCGGGCCACGCCGACTTTGGCGGCGAGGTGGAGCGCATCCTGAAGATGGTCAACGGCGTCATTCTGCTGGTGGACGCCGCCGAAGGCCCCATGCCCCAGACCCGGTTTGTGCTTCAGAAGGCCCTGGAGCTGGGCCACAAGGTCATCGTGGCTGTGAACAAAATCGATAAGCCCGACGCACGAGTTCACGAGGTCATGGACGAGGTGCTGGAGCTGCTGCTGGATCTGGACGCCACCGACGAGCAGTTTAATTCCCCCACCGTGTTCTGCTCCGGACGTCAGGGTACCGCCTCCTACAGCCCCGACGAGGCGGGCACCGATCTGACCCCCCTGTTTGAGACCATTGTCAACTATATTCCCGCCCCCGGCGGCGATGACACCGCGCCCCTGCAGCTGCTGGTGTCCTCTATTGACTACAATGAATATGTGGGCCGGATCGCTGTGGGCCGCGTGGAGCGGGGCACCATCAAGGTCAATCAGGAAGTCACCATCTGCGACTTCCACGACCCTGAAATCAAGCAGAAGGGCAAGGTGGTAGCCCTGTACGAGTTCGACGGTCTGGGCAAGAACCCCATTCCCGAGGCCCACGCCGGTGAGATCGTGGCTCTTTCCGGCATGGCGGACATCACCATCGGCCGGACCCTGTGCGCCCCCGATTGTGTGGAAGCTCTGCCCTTTGTGAAGATTTCCGACCCCACCATCGAAATGACCTTCGCCGTCAACGACTCCCCCTTCGCGGGCAAGGAGGGCAAGTTCGTCACCTCCCGGAACCTGCGGGACCGGCTGGAAAAGGAGCTTCTCAAGGACGTATCGCTGCACGTCACCGAGCAGGGCACCGACGCCTTCAACGTGGCAGGCCGGGGCGAAATGCACCTGTCCATTCTGATGGAAACCATGCGCCGGGAGGGCTACGAGTTCTCCGTGTCCACGCCCCGGGTGCTGACCAAGGTCATTGACGGCAAGGTCTGCGAGCCCATCGAGCGGATGGTCGCCGACGTGCCCGAGGAGTGCATGGGCGCGGTGATTGAGAAGATGGGCAAGCGGAAGGGAGACCTTTTGGGCATGACCCCCATGGGCAGCCGCTACCGTCTGGAATTTCTGGTTCCCTCCCGGGGCCTGTTCGGCTACCGGAACGAGTTCCTCACCGATACCCGGGGCGAGGGCATCATGTCCTCCGTCCTCGATTCCTACGCCCCCATGAAGGGCGAGATTGAACGCCGTCAGGTTGGCTCCCTTGTGGCCTTTGAGACCGGCGAAGCTGTGACCTACGGTCTGGCTGCCGCTCAGGAGCGGGGCGCCCTGTTCATCGGCCCCGGCACGCCGGTCTACGCCGGTATGGTGGTGGGCGTGTGCAGCCGCAACGAGGATATGACCGTCAACGTCTGCAAACGCAAGCAGCTGACCAATATGCGGGCCGCCGGTTCCGACGAAGCTCTGCGGCTGACGCCTCCGCTGAACTACTCTCTGGAGCAGTATTTGGAATTTCTGGCGGACGATGAGCTGCTGGAATGCACCCCCAAGAGCCTGCGCATCCGCAAGCGCGAGCTGGACCACGCCCTGCGTATGCGGAACCTGATGAAGAAGCGGGCGCAGGAATGATGCCATGCCCGCCTTTGCGGGATATTGACTGACAGTTGAATCAAATGCCTCTGCTTTCCGTGGAAAAGCAGAGGCATTTTTGCGAAAGGGCAGGAACGTTTGTTGACGAATCGGTAGATCAGTGCTACCATAAAAAGGTAATTTCAGAAAAAGAAACGGAGAGGCGCGTTATGAAGAGAATGATCCTGCGTTGCGTGGCTGTACTGCTGGTGGGAAGCTTGCTTGCCGGGTGCGGGGGAAAGCAGCCGGTGGGGGAGGATGCGCAGAGCTCTGTCCCGGAAACGGCACAGGCGCAAACGGTGTCCGCGGAAGTCTCGACGGAGCCGGAGGAGGATGCGCTTCCGGACCAGGAGATTCAGCCGGGGCACAGGTATGTCCTGGTAAATGAAATGCCCGAGGTATTCCGGGAGCGCCTGCTCAGCAATGCGGAAATTGAGCAGCTGAAGGATGCAAGCCTGGAAACCCTGCGGGAGAAGATCTCCACCTTCGCGGATTTCAACGCGTGGCTGGAAATCCAGGATGCAATGTGGTGCTGCAATGTCGGCGGGTTCAGCATGACCCAGCGGATTTATTGGGCGACGCACAGCATGGAGTCCCTGCGCAACAACGGCGTTCTGGATTCTCCCTCTGCTGCCACACTGGCCATTCGGATATTGGGCGACGATTTCCCGGGAATAGGGATGATCGCTGCGGTCACGGATTACCAGGGGGGCCTGATCGTCTGCGGAAACACGATCCCGACCGAAAACGGGTACTACATTTATTCCGCGGATGTTTGCAATGTAAGGCGTCTTACCTCGCCGATCATGTCGGAGGTATTTCCACTGCTCTATGTCCGGAAGCTGGAGGATGTGGCGGCCTATTGCGGAAGCGATGCGGATATTTCCACGGCGGGCAGCCACCTGAAGCAGCTGTTCTATGTCCCCGGGGACGTAGAGGCCACCATGGATATTCACAACGGAAAATATGTGGCGGATAACCCGGCGTATTTGCAGGAGCTGGATATTACGGGAATCGAAACCGAAAATCCCTCTGCGCTGCCAACGGAACTGACCCGGCGAAAGCTGAGCGATTCGGAGATTGCCGCGTTGAAGGATGCGGATATGGAAGAGCTGCGGGAGAAAATTTCCACGCCCGCAGACTATGCCGCCTGGCTGGACACCCAGGACGGAACGCTCAATTCAAACGTATTCAGTGCTGCCAATGGGCAGAGGACCTACGGTGCGGACTTTTGTTTTTCCTGGTGGCAAAAAGGAACGGAGTCCATTCCGGCGGCTGACAGCATGGGCGTGCGAATTCTGGGGGATGATTTGCCGGGAATGGGGCAGATCATCGCGTTTATGGAGCACAATGGGGAGGCCGTACTGAGTGCGGCGGTCATTCCCACAGACGGCGGGTATTATGTATATTCCCTGGGATTTCAGATGAAGAAAATCGCAACCGCCAATTGCCTGATGGAAAGAGTTCCCTACCGGTTTGTCAGGCAGCTCACGGACCTTGTGGATTTCTTTGGAAGCATGGAGGATGTTTCCTGCGCAGGGGGCAAGCTGAAGCAGCTGTTTTTCCTGCCGGGGGATACGGATGCCGTGCTGGACAGCGTTTCCGGGCTCTACCGGCCTCAGAACAAAATGAATGCCATAGAGCTCTACCGGGACGAGCAGTATGCAAATATGGATCTGGAGCAGCTCTATGTGCCCAGCGAAACGGATCTGGAGAATTTTGATCCGGAGCAGATCAAGCCGGAAAACGTTCAGAACTATGCGCTGTCCCAGACTCTGGGCGGCGTGACGCTGACGGCGGAGGAGGCCTACGAGCTGCTGAGTATGTCGCCGGAGCAGGTCAAGGAGCGGGTAAAGACCGCAGGGGATCTGCTGATGTATATGCTGGCGGCAAAGATCGGCGACCTGGGCGGGGACCGGGAGAAGAATATTGACGGCGTGACGTGGCACTATAACATTTCGGCCAAGCAGGTCCTCTCCGGCCATTTGGGCAACTGCGGCTCTATGGCCAATCTGGCGAACTATCTTCTGGAGGGGGATTACGAGGAGATCGGCTTCGTTGAGCATGCCTACTATATCGGAAACGGAGGCGGGCATGTCTACAACTACATCCGTCAGGACGGCAGCGTCTACATTGTGGATTTCAGCTGGTATATCTTTAATGATTACCGGACGGACAGGGATTTCCCGGTTATGAGGCTGAATTCGTTGGAGGAGTACGGCCAAAGGGTTTCTCAGCTGTACGGGGGCGTCTGCCTGGTGTTTGCCCACACATCTCCCGGAAAGCACCTGCCCAATGTGTTTGACGACGACGCGGGGAAGTATGCCGTTCCTCAGGGCGCGGATTATACGGTGCTGTATCAGAAGCATGGAGAAAACTGCTATGAGCTTGCCGAATATCCGCTGAACAAAAAAGATCTGGATTGGACGAGCGTTGACTGAAAAGCTTACTGTAAAGGGGCGCGCGCCTGCACAGAGGAAGGGCTCTGTGCGGGCTGTGTTCTCCTTCCGTAAAAAATAGACCCGGCGCATGAAAAAAATGTTGACCTCCATGACTTTTTCGGTTATAATGAGCAGGCATGACCGTGGAGGTCTGTCTATTTGTGTTGCTGCGGCCACTTTTGTGGCTGTCGAGCATATGATTTTCAGAGAAAATAGGAGGTGTATCCGTAATGAAGCGTACCTACCAGCCCAGCAACCGTCACCGTTCCAAGGTTCACGGTTTCCGTCAGAGAATGGCTACTGCCAATGGCCGCAAGGTTCTGGCCCGCCGTCGTGCAAGAGGCCGCAAGGTTCTGTCCGCCTGATGCGCCGCCCCTGTGGAACACAAGGAAATACGCGCGTAAGAGCGAAACGGGAGCTACAGCGGGGTGAATGAAACATTCGCCCCGCTCCCTTTTTAGGAGAAATAGCAATGAAGTTTTCCAGCAGCCTGAAACTGAACCACATATTCCAGCGCCTTTACCACACCCAGGGCTTTGCCGATGGCAATATGGTCCTGTACGCCCGGCGCAACCGCCTGGGCCGCAATCGGGTGGGTATTACCGTCAGCAAGAAGCTGGGCCACGCCGTGGTCCGCAACCGCACCCGCAGAAGGCTGCGGGAGGTCTACCGGTTGAATGAGCAGAAGTTTGCCCCCGGGTGGGATATTGTGGTGGTGGCGAGAAGCCGCTCGGTGGAAGCGCCCTTTGAAAAGCTGACGGAGAGCTATCTGCGCCTTGCCCGGAAGGCAGGGCTTCTGCGGCAGGAGGAAGCGTAGTGAAACGGTTCCTTCTTGGCCTCATCTCCTTTTACTCCAAGTGCATTTCCCCCTATTTCCCGGCCCGCTGCCGCTACCGTCCAACCTGTTCCGCCTATGCCTACGAAGCGATTCAAAAATACGGCGCCGTAAAGGGAGGCTGGCTGGCAATCAAACGCCTGGCCCGGTGCCATCCCTTTTCCCATCGGGATATCTACGACCCCGTACCATGACTTCCATAAGGAGGAAAGTCCATGTTACTGTCATTCCACATTGCCGATATCATCCAGGTGCCCTTCGGCTACCTGATGGAGCTGCTGTACCGGCTGACCAACAGCTACGGTATGGCTCTGATCCTGTTCGCAATTCTGGTGCAGCTGGTTCTGCTGCCCATTACCGCAAAGTCCAAGAAGAGCATGATGAAGATGTCCCGCCTGACTCCCAGAATGCAGGACATCCAGCGCCGCTATGCCGACGACCCCAACCGCCAGAACCAGGCCATCCAGGCGCTGTACAAGGAAGAGGGTGTGTCCATGGGCGGCGGCTGCCTGTGGAGCTTTGTGCCCATGCTGCTGCTGATCCCCCTGTATACCGTGGTCCGGCAGCCCATTGTGTATATGCTCCATGAGAATCTGGACGTTGCCAACCAGGTCGTTGAAGTTATCAAGGGCCTGAACCCCGATCTCTTCACCGGAAATGCCTATTATCACCAGATGATCGCAGCCCAGTACATCCCCCAGTATGCCGAGGCCATCAAGGCCGCCATTCCCGGCATCAGTGATCTGGCCCTGGGCGGCATCAATTTCGGCTTTATCGGCATTGACCTGGGCGCGGTACCCCAGTTCAATGTGTTCGCCTCCACCTGGGCCTGGAACTGGGCCCACATCGGTGCTCTGCTGATTGCCCTGGCCTCTGCCGGTTATCAGGTCGTGTCCATGCTGATCATGCAGAAGCAGAACGACTCCCTGGTCACCGACAAGGACGGTATTCAGGACAAGGAAGCTGTGGAGAATTCCCAGACTGCCCAGACCAACAAGAT